>CAZDTB010000423.1:0-4358 GCA_964508075.1 uncultured Planctomycetales bacterium | reverse complement strand
GCCCGCCGCCAGCGTACAGCTCGATAATCCGGAGCTGAGCGCCTTCGTACGGCTGTTGATGCCGGCGAAGATCGAGATCCAGCACTACCTGACCAAGCCGTTTGACTTTGAAGGCACGGGGGACGCCGACGGGCTCGAAGTTATCCTCACCGCGCTTGATTCGTTCGGCGACCCGGTCAAGTGTGCCGGCACATTCCACTTCGACCTGTACACGGTACGAATGGCCAGCGGGGACAAGCTCGGCAAGGAGATCGCCGACTGGTCGGCGACGATAAAGTCCGACAAGACGCTGGTGAAATACTGGGAACGCTATTCGCGCTTCTACAAGTTCCCGCTCAAGCTGCGCAGCGGCAAGCTCCCTCCGGGCCGCTACATTCTCAACGTGTGCCTGATCACGCCGACCGACGAAAAGCTGTACGACACCTACGAATTCACGCACGGCGAGCCCTGAGCACGTCCGAACTGGCACAACCTGCGGCGTGTCTAGGGAGACAACTTCGGTGCCTCTCCCTTCAGGAGCAATGTCCGCAGGCGCGCGTCGAATTCACGCCATTCGGCTTCCCAGTCGGCGGGGCGGTCCAAACGCCGCCAGAGGACAAGATACTCCGGCGTTCCCAGTGGGCTCAGCGTGTCGAGTTCCACGAAATCCGGAACGTACAAGCGCTGAAGGTCCGGCGGGCGCCAGCGACGGAGCGTCGTCGCCAACTCGTTAATTTGGGCGGCCACGTCGCGGTGACTGACTCCTGTGATGACTCTGGTGTCGAGGAGTGTCGGGTTGTGCCTCAGAAAGAAGTCCCAGCTCACGGCCTTGTCGTGGCCGGGGTTGCCCATGACCGGGTCGCGCAGCTTGCGATGGGCGACCTCGGGCGTGACCAAGCCACACAAGTCATAGATGAACAGGTCCGAGAAGTATCCGGTCGCGCCGATCGCATAGGCCACCACCGAGGCGTCCGGACCGCATCTTTCACGCGCGTAGGCCTTGAGCGCCTTGCCACGCTGGACACGCACGCGGGCGTTGGCTTTCTGGCCCCTCCAGCGGTCGTACTCGCTGATGAAGTGCTGATCGCGGAAGTCACACGTGGCCCGGACGCGCTCCGGGATGACGTGCACACCCCAGCCCTCGCCGAGCAGTTGGCCAGCGGGGAGCGCCCCCACGACGATGATCACCGCCCCGAGCACGGCTGCCAGAGCGTGGCGCGGGAGCGTGCGACCGGCCAGATCGCCGAGCATCCAGGCCAGGAGAATCGTGCTGAACGCCAAACCGGGGATCAGGAAGCGGCCCATCGCCATGAAGTCCCCCGTCACCACCACCGCGTACGCCGGAAACGCCCACGCCAGTGCGCAGACCGGCAGGCCGAGCGCAATGCGCTTGCGGCGCAAGGCGAAGAAGCTGGTGACGACGATCAGACCTGGGGTGATGAAGGTGATCCAGTGCAATGCGACATACTTCAGCCCGCGCAGCATGAACGACGGCGGCGCGCCGCTCTTGGCGTAGACGGCGTTCGGCAGCAGATCCTGGTAGTACCACCAACGCCACGCGAAATACACCGCGTAGCCGATGCCGACGATCATTGCGAACACGACGAACGGCCGGGCGCGGCGCTGGCCGGCCATCCAGCGCGAGATCAACGCCAGGACCAGCAGCACCACGACCCAGGCGATGCCCTCGACTCTTATCAGCGCCAGTGCGAGCCCGGCGAGCCCCGCGCCGACTGGGTCAACCCCTCGCTCGCGCAGCGTCAATCGCTCGAACGTCAGATACACCAGCAGGGCGAACGGCATGGTCTCGAGGCCGCTGGTCGACCAGTGCACGAAGGGGGGGTAGCAGCCCAGTGTCAGCGTCGCGATCGCGGCGACAAACGGACCGACGGCGAGACGCCGGTGCAGCAGATCAAACACTAGAAAAAGCAGGAGGCTCCCGCACAGGGCTGATATCAGCGGCATCCAGAAGCCGGGGTCGAGCCGCAGCGCCTCGAACACCGCTGCGATCAGCACCCACAGGAAGTTGCTGTATCCTTCGACCGGGACGTGGTCGCCGAGGTTGAAGCGCAGGCCGTGACCCTGCACAAGGTTCTTGGCATAGCGGAAGGAGATGTAGGCATCGTCGTTGAGAAACCGGAATCGCCAGACCAGGTAGGCATAAGGCAACCACAGGATCGGGAAGAGCGCGAGACGGAACTTGCGCAGCGCTTCGACCAGCGTCGCGCTCGGGCCGTGATGGGCGCGTCCGGGTGGATCGACGCGACCTTCCCGGGAAATCATAGACCGAGCCTCCAATCGCGTCCCGTATACCGGACGCCCGCTCGGCGAGCAACCTGTGTTGCGGGCCCGCGTTTTTTCGCTCTGGATGGCCGTTGGCAGGCAGCCGGACAGAATGCGGTGCCTGCGGCGCGCTAGTACGTGTAAGCGCCGACCCAATTAAGGTACGATAATGTAGATAGGATACGGTGCGTGCGGATGCAATACGGCGGCGGATCTCGCCGTTTGGCATGGGGGGACCCGTGGAGTGTGTACACATGTGCCGAATGACGCGAATTCGACGATTCACGGCGATCGCGCTGCTCGGGGGGCTGCTGGCGTCGGCCGTCGCGGACGAGCGCTTGAAGATGTGGGGGACGCCGCCGCGCGAGAAGCCGCAGCGTACGAAAGCTGCCGAGGGCTTTCCGCCGTTGCCGCTGCCGGTTGTGCCGCAGCGTCGCACGGAGAAGAAGCGTCCGCCGGCGGCGCCAAAACTGCTCGCCAACCTTGAGAACATCTGTTTCACCGGCTGGCAGGGCTCGCCCGGGGCGGTTGATCAACTGCTGCACAGCGCCAAGGAACACCTCAACGTCTGGTATGGGTGGGAGCAGCTCGACGTCGACGAGGTCGTGCGCAAGCACACCGCCGGCGTCGATCACCGCACGCCGATTCTGTACCTCTGTGTCTACTACCCGCTGGAGCTGACCGACGCGCAGCGCGACGCCTTGCGGAGCTACGTGCTCAACGGCGGCACGCTGATCATCAATTGCTGTGGGCAGGAGCCGGCAGCGGCCTCGGCGCGAAGCGAGCTGGCGGCGATGTTTCCCAAGTACACTCTGCGCCCGTTGCCGCCGGACCATCCCGTTTACCACGCTTACTACGACATCGACCAGGTCCGCTATCCGGTTCCGGCCAGCAATCCGCTCGACGAGGGCGCCGAGGAGGTCGGCCCGCCGCGCTTGCAGGCCGTAACGCTCGGCACGCGCGCTGCGGCGATCGTGAGTGAAGAGGACCTGGCCTGCGGCTGGAACCAGTGGAACAAGCCCGATGCGAGGCGCGTGCACGCGGAGGACGCCACCCGTCTGGGACTGAACCTGATCACGTACGTCACCGCGGAGAACCGCTACGCGAAGTACCTCTCGAAGACCCGCGCGGTGACTGGCCCAAGCGTGCGCCCGCGACAGCAGCTCGCCTTCGCGCAACTGATCCACGATGGCAACTGGAACCCGAACCCGTCCGCCGTCCCGCTCTTCCTGAAGGAACTGGCGTCGAACACGTCGATCGCGGTGCAGTTCGAGCGCGAGACGCTGCAACTGAAGGATCCGACGCTCTTCGAGCATCCGCTGTTGTACCTGACCGGCTCGTGGGATCCGGCGTTTTCACGCGAGGAACGGGCCCTGCTGCGACGCTACCTGACCAACGGCGGCGTGCTGATTGTCGACGCGGCGGCGGGACGGCAGGAATTCGATGCCGCGTTCCGCTCACTCTGCCGTGAGCTGTTTCCCGAGCAGCCGCTCGCGCCGCTGCCGGCTGACCACATGGTTTACAAGTGTTTCCACACGATCGACCAGGCCCGGCTGTACCACGAGACCGAACCGGTCGCGCCGAGCATCGAAGCAGTCATGTTCGGCGAGCGGCCCGCGATTCTCTACAGCCGTGTCGGCCTGTGCGATGGTTGGGCGCATCAGTTCAGCGCCTACGCGCGCTGCTACACGACGGAGGACGCGCTGAAGCTCGGAACGAATCTGGTCGTGTTCGTGATGCAATAACGCACGACGTTGCCGCATCCATGGGAGCTGTTGTGAGACAACCTTCGCAAGCCTCGATTGAGCAAGCCGCTCGCCAGCAACTGGAGTTGATCAAGCAGTTCGCCGACACGCGACTGAAGATGCGGCAGGAGATCGCCAAGCGCATCATCGGGCAGACGCAGGTGCTCGACGACTTGCTGACGACGATCTTCGCACAGGGGCACGCGCTGCTGATCGGCGTGCCGGGTCTGGCCAAGACGCTGATGATCCGCACGTTGGCCGACTGCTTGTCGCTCGACTTCAGCCGCATCCAGTTCACGCCCGACTTGATGCCGGCCGACATCACGGGCACGGAAGTGATCCAGGAGGACA
>CAZDTB010000422.1:0-4374 GCA_964508075.1 uncultured Planctomycetales bacterium | reverse complement strand
GACCGCGCTGGCACACTGCTGGGAGGACCATTCGAGCTGAGCGATCCGATGGCCGATCACGAGGTCGCGCCACGTTTGGCCTTCGACCCAGTGAACAACGTCTACCTGCTGACCTGGTGTGAAAGCCCGATCGCCACCCCCACGCGGATCTTCGCGCGTCTCCTGGCCGCCGACGGCACGCCGCTGGGCGACGCCGCGGTCTTGAGCACGACCGCCTACCACATGCCTTTCGTCCGTGCGAACAGCAACAGCGGCGGCTTCCTGGTCGCTTGGCGTGACGTCCGGAACCGGCCCGGCACCATCGACATCTTCGGGCAGTTCATCGGCGTCGAAGCCGGCGATTGTCCAGGCGACCTCGATGGCGACGGCGATGTCGATCTGGCGGACCTCGCACAACTCCTGGCGCACTACGGCATGACCCAGGGCGCCACGTACGAGGACGGCGACCTGGACGGCGACGGCGACGTGGATCTGGCCGACCTCGCCGCCCTGCTGGCCGTCTACGGTACCACCTGCGAGTAGGAAACCGTTGTGCCTGCGGGCCGCAATCGCGGCCACAGGGCATTCTGGCGTCCGGATCGAGGAGGTCTGCCCATCGACGCCACCAGCTCGACCGGTCGTTTGCGTGATCTGTTGGGGGACAAGAGGGGACGGCCCGTAACGCGTGCAGCGGGACTTGGTTAGAGGTTCGCATGCGGCGGCGTGTCCGCGTCGAAAAATAGGGCGGGTGGCCCACCCCAACGGGGTGGGGGCGCGATTCGTCGCGGGCAGAGAGGAGCACCACCGAAGTGCTCCGATTACCAGATGACCGGCCACCGCCCGTCCCAGTCCATTGCGAGCACTGAACGATCTGCGAGTTCGTGGTAGCGATAGCTGCTCCAGCGCCACTGTTCGGGACGATCGACCAGGCCACGCGTGATTGGGTTGCGGTGCCAGTAGTCCAGTTTCTCCCGGAGCTTCGTGAACCGGTAAACGTTGAAGTCGTGACCGCGCTTGTTCCAGAAGAAGCTCAGGCGGTGGTAGCACGAGATGGTCCAGAAGTGCACGTGGCCGGGCTGGTCATATCGCTTCAGGCGCGTCGGCGTGCGACAATCGTAGCGAGGTCACCGCTGACCTGCGTGAGAGTTGAGCGCCAGGAAGGTCCTTCCGGTGCACAATCGCGCCCCCACCCCCTTGGGGTGGGCCACCCGGCCAAATCACGAGCTTGGGGCGGCCAGTTCTTTGCGGCGGAACTCTGGAATGAAGTGGTCAAGTGGGAGCCCAACTCGCGCCTGGTAGCTGGCAAACCGCTGTTGAAGATGCTCGCGCCACGGGACATTGAGCAGCGTGAACGGAGCCGCGGACTTTTCGTCGGTCGCGCGGATCTGTCGGTATAGCTCGACGGTGCGAACGGCGAAGTAGCTCTTGAAATCCACCAGGATGGGCTCGTGCCCCTTTGCCGCCGCGTCCGCCTCGGCGGGTACTTCCGCGAGATACTGATACCTCTCGGCCCCGTTAGAACGGACGATTTCCCAACGCTTTCTGGTGATCTCATGCTGCAATCGCAGTTCCTCGGCTGGAAGCGCTGGGCAAAGCAGAACGCTCAGGAGGTCTGTCTCGACCCACGCGTCGTCCTTGCGATTCCCAAAGTCCTGCGTGAGATCGCACTCCTGCGTAACGATTACCGCGAGTTTGTGGACGCGAGCCTCCGCCCCGATGGGCTTGCCGTCGCCGTCGTACTTCGCGACCCACTGCCACACCTGACGGAGCAACTGCCCCTGGTGCAGGTAATCACCCTCCTTCGGACGGGAGTAAAAGCCAGACGCGACGGGCACGCCCTCGGATGCGCCGTTGTCCGCCTGCGCCTCCCCCACGGGTTACTCCTCGGTCAGCGTGAACGGCTTCTCTTCCACAGGATCGAAGATTCGATCGAGGACAAACGCCGGCCTTTCCGTCTTCGGAACAGGCAGCGCTGGACGACTGTGCCACTCCCATGCGTCGTAGATGTTCTCCCACACGTCGTCCAGGGCCGCTGAGGGAAGCTGCTCCAGGAGTCCGTGACATAGCAGGCGAACAACCGCGTCCTTCGGCAGGAACGACGGACCATCGCCGGTGCTCTCAACCGCAAACTTGATCCGCACTCCACCGGAGTAGTCGCGCACCACGGAGAGGAGGCTCTGCGTGCCCCAATCCTCAACCAGAAACGGGCTCAGGGGCCATGGCTTTGTGGAGTCGATCAGTAATGCACCACCGGAAGTACCTTGCGGCGTGTTGATGGAGGTACACAATCGCATCGCTTGCATGGTTCACGTCCGATCTTTCGATGAAGGAATCGCAGTCGATCAGGTAGCACTGTTCATCCGAACCTTCGCTTTGCGCGAAACCGTGCTGCAGTCGGACCTTCGCTCCTTGCTCCGGCAGCGTCACGAGCAGATTGCGAGCGGCCTCAACCGCGTGTTCACGAACCCCGTCGACTGCTAGTTCCCCCAATACAGGCGCGTTCAAGAGTTCGTGCCACGGGACATCGTTCAACCCGAGCGCCGACCTACGGATCAGATTCTTGTAGCGGAGGCCAATTCGGACGATGAACGGCGGCTCGTACAATTCTACAAAGGCGCCCAATGATTCGCGGAACTGCGCCCAGAAGCGCTCCCACCTGTCATAGCTCCGAGTGATAAGCGTGAGCTTATCCTTCGTCAGTTCCAGTCGTGTCTTGCCGTCCTCGGTTGCGAATTCCCAGATGGTATTCGTTCCCGAAGGAGGAACGACCGCCTCGAACGCCTTCGCGACCTCGGGCGGCAAGGACCCCACGACCGAGTGTGTCTTGCGGTTCAGCAGAGGGAACATCGCCCGGATCCGCTGCTGGAATTCAGCAGGTGGATCCTTCTCCAGTCGCAGATCGGCCGGAAAGCGAACTTGACAGACGACCTCATGAACCGGTGCCTTCCCATACTGTACCCGATCGACGTCAGGGAACACTTGCTCGCGTGGGCTTGCGACTGGCATCCTAGAACCTCTCTCCTAGTACGTGTTTATCGACGCCTCGGTTCGCTCGATGCAATCCGAACACCGTACCTCTCCTGCCCGGCGGAGAAGTCGAATGACACTTAAGCTTACCCCGTTCCCTGGGATACTTCCAGGACCACCTCGCCCGGGTCCGATAAAGCAGCCGCTGAATACTCTGGAACAGGATGAATAGGGGACGGCCATGGTGTTTCCGGTCTCGCGTCCATCCTCTTTCCAGGCAGCCTATTCGGGTAGCTTCAACCCGCCGGTGAGTTCGGAGACGTGCTGCAGGCCGCGCCGCTGGAGATAAGCCGACAGGCCGTCGGCGATCTTGAGCGGCGTGGTGGGATCGACGAACAGCGCGGTGCCGACGGCTACGGCCGACGCGCCGGCTAGCAGGAACTCGACCGCGTCGCGCGTGTTCTGGATGCCGCCCATGCCGATCAGCGGGATGCCGGCGTCGCGGGCGACCTCGCGATAGACGCGGTGGATTTGGTAGAGCGCCACGGGTCTGATCGCCGGGCCGCTTAGACCGCCGGTGACGTTGCCCAGCAGCGGCTTCCAGGTATCCACGTCGATGCTCAGCCCCGCGCAGGTGTTGATTAGGCTCAGCACGTCCGCCCCGCCGTCGACCGCCGCCCGGGCCGGCTCGGTGATGTCGGTCACGTTCGGCGAGAGCTTGACGATCAGCACGCCGCGCTTGACCACCGCGCGGACCGCCTCGACCAGCCGCCGCAGCAGTGCCGCATCGGTGCCGAAGGTCAGCCCGTCGCTCACGTTCGGACAGGAGACGTTCAGCTCGATGCCGGCGATGCAGTCGAGCTCGTCGAGCGCGCCCGCGACCTCGACGTAATCCTCCAGCGAATGGCCCGCCACGTTGACGAAGACCGGCGTGGGCATCTCGCGGATGAACGGGACCTTCTCGTCGATGAACCGCCGCAAGCCGACGTTGGCCAGACCGATTGCGTTGAGTATGCCGGCCCGCACCTCGACGATGCGTTGCGGCTCGTTGCCCGGGCGCTCGCGCAGCGTGACGCTCTTGGTGACGAACCCGCCGAGTCGGCGATAGTCGAGCACGTCGGCATATTCGGGGCCGTAGCCGCAGGTCCCCGAAGCGGTCAGCACCGGCGTGCGCAGCTTGATTCCGGCAAGGTCCGTTTCCAGACCGGGCTCGCCGGGCGCCGGTTTGGTCTCATTCATGTCGGCAGGATCGAGCGGTTTCCGGACGTTGTCAATGTTGCCGCGGATATGGCGCCCCCCTGTTGATCACATCAAGGCGTGTTCGGACCGATTAGTACTGCGCGGGTTCAGCCCGCCGCAACGGGGCGCGCGACGGGTGGGCACGCAGAATCCCTTTGCCGGGAGTCCGTTGCACAAGGGGCAGGCAGG
>CAZDTB010000421.1:0-4377 GCA_964508075.1 uncultured Planctomycetales bacterium | reverse complement strand
GCGAGTCCGCGGGCGATGCTGGCGCTCTATAACGCCACGCAGGCCCTGGCGGCGGAGTGGTGCAAGAAGCGGGGCGATAAGTTCGAGGTTGCCGTGCACGACGTGCCGACGGAGATCGAGGACTGGGTTGCCAAGCTCAAGCTGCGGTCGATGAACGTCCAGATCGACCGGCTGACGCGCGAGCAGGTGGCCTATCTGGCCAGTTCGGGGGAGGGGACTTAGAGCCCATAATCAGTCCTCTCTTGAAGGGCCGTGGGCCTGAAAGGGAGGTAGGTCCGCGCGGACTGAAGTCCGCGGCTCGTTCCGCTTGTGTAGCGGCGGGCCGGTATTCACGCGCAGTGTACGGTATACTACGGTATGAGGCGTCTGGACACCCCCATAGTGGCGGCCCTGGGGGGCAACGCGATTTCGCCCGCGGACGTAGCGGGCGATGTCATCCCGCAGCAATTTCGCGCCACGCAACAGACCATTATGACCCTCGTCGATCTGATCGAGTACGGCGGGCACCTGCTGGTGACGCACGGCAACGGTCCGCAGGTCGGCGCCGCCCTGCGGCGGGTCGAGTTGACCGCGGGGCAGGTCTACGCGCTGCCGCTCGACATCTGCGGGGCCGATACGCAAGGCGGCATGGGCTACATGATCGCCCAGTGCTTCAACAACGAGTTACGTCGCCGTGGGATCGACCTGATCGCCAACACGATCATCACGACGGTCGAGGTCGATCGTGACGATCCGGAGTTTGTCAACCCGACCAAGCCGGTCGGGGCGTACTATACGGCCGAAGAGGCGGAGCAGATGCGGCGGCGCTACGGCTGGACGATGGCCAAAGCCCGGCGAAACCGGAGATACCGCCGCGTCGTGCCATCGCCGGTGCCGCGGCGCGTCATCGAGGCCAAGCTGATTCGCGAGTGCGTGGCGGCGGGTGATCTGGTTGTGGCCGGCGGAGGGGGCGGCGTGCCGGTTACGCGGAACCAAGCCGGCGATTACGTTGGCGTGGAGGGTGTTATTGACAAGGATCGCACTTCCGCCATCCTGGCCAGCAAGATCGGCGCGGGAACGTTGGTGATCGCGACCGGGATCAACAAGGTCGCGCTGAACTTCGGCCGAGCCGATCAAACGCCAATCGATCGCCTGACCGTGGCCGAGGCCAAGCAGCATCTGGCCGACGGGCAGTTTCCGCCCGGGTCGATGGGGCCGAAGATCGAAGCGGCGATCGATTATCTGGAGAGCGTTGAGAACCCCGACGCACGCGTGATCATCTGTGATCTCGAGCATTTGATGGGTGCGATCAGAGGGCAGAACGGCACCTGGATCGAACCCGACTGAAGCGGCAGTCCGCAGCACATCGGTTACGTAGGAGAACTTTCAGGTCGCTGTTTGCCGGAGCGAAAGGCAGGTGTGTCATGGAGGTCATCCTCAAACGCGTTCTGTGGCCGACGGATTTCTCAGAGCTTTCGCTGCGCGGCGGGCGTTACGCGCGCGGCTTTTGCGAACAGTTCGGCGCGGAGTTGCACATCATTCACGTCATCCCGCCGCCGCTGAGCCCGGATGTCTCTCTGGTCGTGCCGGCGGAGGTTCCGGTCTCGGTCTCGGAGCCGGAGCTGATCGAGGCGTCACAGGAGGCGCTCGAGAAGCTGGTCAAGGAGCACTTTGCCGGCTTCGAGAAGGTGGTGACAAAGGTTTTCTTCGGCAACCCGTGGCCGGGCGTATGCGACTACGCGAAAGACAACGACATCGACCTGATCGTGGTAACGACCCACGGGCGCACCGGGCTGAGCCACGTATTGATCGGCAGCACCGCCGAGCGGATCGTCCAGCACGCCCCGTGTCCGGTCCTGGCGGTCAAGCACCCGGAGAAGGACTTCGTCAGCTAATGGGGCACACAGCCGTAACGTGTGTTGGACAAATGAGTTAGCTGAGCTGCGAATATTCCCCGGGCAGCAGCGAACTCTAACCTGAGCGGTCGCCGTGGCTATCCTGGCTCTCCGCGGAGACATCGATGCTGGAAGTGAGGTAACGATGCTGGCTTCGACGGGCGGATTCGACATTGCGATGACCTCCATGATGGTGACGATGACCGTCGCCATCGTGTGGATCATCGCGCACTACTGGCGCAAAACCCGTGTCGCGGCGTACAACGCCCGGCTGAAGCAACTGATGATCGAACGCGGGATGTCGGCCGGTGAGATCGAGCGCGTGCTCCAAGCCGATGGCAAGTTGGACGCCCGCAAGCGGCCTCGTGCACACGACGCCCTTGAGATCGACTGTATGCTTGACACCGGTTGCTGCGCAGGCGACGGGGATGTGAAGAGGGGCTGATCCCGAACTGGCGCTCGCCGCTCGATCGGCGTGTCGCCAACACCGCAGAGGCTTGGGTTCGCCCACCTGAGCTCCTGTCGTTGTTGCCCTGGTCCTTGGATGACCGGGGTTTTTTCTGCGCCGCCGGGCGCCGGCCCATGATTTTCCCGATCCCGTTGCTATCCAGGGCTTCGGCCGTCCGATATTCTCTAAAAGGGCTCAATCGGAACGACGAGCGACGGTAGCCGTGAGTCGGCGCAACAACGGAGCATCGTCCCATGAGAAACCTGCGGAACGTTTCAGCGTGGCGTCTGGCGGTACTGTCGACGCTGACGCCGTTGGTGTTCGTGTTCGCCGCGTGCGAAAAACCGGATGGAGCGGGCGGGGGGGGTGAGGCGGCCGGCACGCCGTTTGGGTTGCCGGAAGTCGACGTGAGCGGTTTGTCTGAGGGCCTGCAAGGCAGACTGAGGGAGCTCCGTGAAGCTGTGCGGGAGTCTCCTCAGGATGCCGATCAGGTCGGAGCCCTCGGGGCCATCTACTATGTGCACGGGTTCCCGGATGCCGCCGCTATGTGCTTCACACGCGCCAAGGAGCTCACGCCGCAGACGATGCATTGGTGGTACTACGCTGGCATGGCGCACGAGCGGGCCGCTCAGCCCGAGAAAGCGATCGAGGCTTTCCGGCGGGGGCTCGAACTCGACGCCGACTACGGTCCGTTGTACGTCGCCTTGGCCGGGCTGCTGGTCGACTCTGACCGGGAGCGCGCGGCGCGATTGTGCCAGCGGGCCCTGGAGCTGAATCCGAAGGACTCAACGGCGATCTTCACGCTCGGGCTCTGTGACGAGGCCGCGGGGGATCAGGACGCGGCCCTCAGGCGGTTCGAGGAAGCATTGCAACTGGTGCCGAGCTACCTGGGCGCTCACGAAGCCGCCGCACGCCTCCTGCGCGCTGCCGGTCGCACCGAGGAAGCCGAGCGGCACAGCGCGGCGGCGCTGAGCGGCATTACCCCGCGGGTCGACGACCGTCTGCTCGAATTGTTGCTGCGGCGGGGTTTTGACCTGGAGACGCTGCTAAGCGACGCCGTGGCGTTTGCCGAGCGGGGGCTGTTCGAGGAGGTCGAGGAGCCCCTCGCCAGGGCGCGCCTGGTGGACGGTGCCGGCGTGGCCACCCACCGGGCCACCGGGATTGTTCGCGTACTCGAGGGCCGGCTGGAGGAGGCGGCCGCGGCGTTCCGGGCCGTGCTCGAAGCTCGCCCCGACTCGTTGGGGGCGCGGGGCAGGCTTGGCGACGTGCTGGCGCGACTCAAGAAATTCCCGGAGGCCGAAGCCGAGTTCCGGACGGTGCTGGAGAAGGACCCGGACAATGCGTTCGCATTGGAGCGTCTCAGCCGGCTGTTGGTTATGCTGAAGCGCGCCGAGGAAGCCGAAGAGCTCCTGCGCGACGCCGTCGAACGTCAGCCCGAGGCGCCCTGGATTCGCTTCCAGCTGGGCGGGTTGCTGTATGATGCGAACAAGAATGACCAGGCCCGTGAGCAGTTGCTCGAATGCCTCGAGTTCTCGCCCGAGCATGTCCGGGCCCGCTTCATCCTGGGGTTGCTCGCCCGACGGGAGGGCGACTTGGCGGAGGCCGTCAAATACTGGCAGCGGGCGGTCGAGCTGGCGCCGAACTTCCTCGACGCCCACGTGGTCTTGGCCGAGACAGCGATCCAGGAGCGCGACTTCACGGCGGCCGAACGCTACCTGCGCGAGGGCCTGAAACAGGCCCCCGACTTCGCCGGCCTGGCCAACGGCCTGGCCTGGATCCTCGCGACCTCGCCGACCGACAGCCAACGCAACGGCGAGGAGGCTCTCCGGCTGGCCGAGAAAGCCTGCCGGCTGACGCAGAACCAGCAGCACGGCTACGTGGATACGCTTGCGGCCGCCTACGCCGAGCTGGGCCGCTTCGACGAGGCGATCAAGACTCAGCAGGAAGCGATCCGGCTGGCGCAGCAGGCCGAACAGCAGGAGAACGTCGCGGCGTACGAAGAACGGCTGAAGCTGTACGAGCAGAAGCAGCCGTTCCGCGATGTCGAGTAGCATG
>CAZDTB010000420.1:0-4393 GCA_964508075.1 uncultured Planctomycetales bacterium | reverse complement strand
TGCCGAAAACTGGCGTCATGACCACGCTTCGTGCAAAATCCTCTCTTGAGCAGTGCGACCTGGAAAGGTCCCCGAAGGGGACTGCTTGAAAGCAGTGGCACACACCAAATCCTGAACCCTGAACGCTGAACCCTACGTCCGGCACGGAAACCGGATGCTACGTCCTGAACCCCGAACCCTGCTGACACTTGGCGCTCTTGGCGTCTTGGCGGTTCAATCCCGAACCCTGCTGAAACTTGGCGCTCTCGGAGTCTTGCCGGTTCAACCCCGAACCCTGAAAACTGAAAACCGAGAACTTCACCCCACCCCCGTTCCCAATTCGCTATTCGCCATTCTGAATTCGCCATTCGCAATTCGCCATTAGCCATTCAAAATCCATCACCCACCAACAACCCCCCTTCCCTTGCCGGCTCCGTGCCTTCGTGCCTCCTAGAATTCCATGTCCCCGCCGGACAGGCCGCCACATGCCCGCGCCCACCCTCGACCGCCAGCGCCAACCCCAACCCCTCAATCCCGGTCTAACCCGCCAAACGTCCCATAACGAAGGTTCTCAATTAGGGCGCGCGCAAAATGAGCACCTTGCGCACCTTCACCTCCAGCGCTCACCCGCCCGCTTTTATCGGAACTCTGAGCCGGCAACCAGCCGTCGGCCGCGCTGCATCGCTTCGTGCAGTGCCGCCAGTTCCGCTTGGGTCTGCGCCTCGTTGACCAGCCGGCGCCACGCGCGTGGCGGCGCGACCGGCCAGTCGGCGCCAGTAGGTGGGCGCGAACCCTTTCCTGCCACCGCCCCAGCTTTTGCAGAAAAACCGAAATTTGCGGAACCGACCGGTTGCCTCCGGGCTTTTTGTTGGCGTGGGCTTGATGCGGCTGAGGCGGAGAGCAGAATGAGCCTGGGGTCGCTGCGAGCAGGCATGATCGAAGCGGATTGGTCGTTGACCGATGACGAAGGTCAGCTCGTCGAACGTGCGCGGCACGATCGCGCGGCCTTCACGATCCTTTACCGCCGACACTTCCGCCTCCTGTCGGACCACGTGTATCGCCGCACCGGCGACGTGCACGCGACGGAGGACATCGTGTCGGACGTGTTCCTGACCGCTTTGCGGACGCTGCCGCGTTTTCGGTACCGAGGCATCCCGGTGCGGTTCTGGCTGCTGCGGATCGCGACCAACGCGGTGAACCACTGGGCTCGCCGACGCCGGCGACATCCCGCCGTAACGTTGCCGGCGGAGGAGCTGGTTGACGCCGGCTCAGACCCACCAGCCACGGACGGGCAGATCGACCAGGGACGCACTCGGCGTGCGCTGCTGTCGCTTTCGCCCAAGTATCAGGCCGTGCTGTCGCTGCACTATTTCGAGGCTTTGACGGTCAGGGAAGTGGCGGCCGTCATCGGGTGCCGCGTCGGGACGGTGAAATCGAGACTGGCGCGAGCGCGCGAGGCTCTGCGCGCGAAGCTCACGCCGTAGAGCGCCTATCAAGACCGGGTGGCACGGGCGTCTCGCCCGTGTTGCCACCGGCGAGACGCCGGTGCCACCCTGGTTGTGTTAGGGACTCTCAGACGGAGGTTCTGTTGTGCGAAACGAACACGATCCGGTGGACAGCGCGCTTCAGTCTCTCGGGGGCCAGAAATGGCCCGGAGCGAGCCATGACAACGAACTCGAGGAGAAACTCATGCGAGCTTTCGATAGCAAACGTTCGGTATCCAGGTTTGGCCGTCATCCGGTGCTGGTCAGTGCGCTGGCCGTGCTGCTGCTGGGCAGCCTGGGCTTTGCCGCGGCGGGCGGGATTGAGATGGTCCGCAGCTGGTTCGTGACGATCGAGGTCAACGGCGAGGTGATCGGCCCGCTGGAGGTCGTGCCCGACGAAAACGGCAACGCGGAGTTCGACATCCCGCCGATCGAGATCGAAGGCGACGAAGCGGCCGTCGCCACCATTACCATCGACAGTGGCGAGTGCGGCGAGGGTGATGGCGAAGGCAGCACGAAGACGGTCAGCGTCACGCTCGACGAAGACGGCGGGCACATAAGGGTTGAGCAGGAAGAGGAAGACGACGAGGAGGAGGACTAATCCTCTTCTCCAGAGTTGAACATGCGCTCAGGCGCCCGCGATCACTGTCTGATCGCGGGCGCTTTTCGTTCATCACAGATGGAATCGTTCACCTACGACTACGCCCACAACCTGACCGCGGTAGGTGGGACAGGCGTCTCGCCTGTCGGATACACCTGGGACGCCGAGAATCGGCTGATCGAAGTGGTCCCGGCCGAGGACGATCCCCGTCTCATGATCATTCTCCTTATTGGCCACGTTCGTGGGCGGTTGGCGTCTTCAGGAAGATCGGCTGATCGGAATGAACCGGGACAGCCTTTCATGGGCGGTAGGCCCAGGCGAATGTGACGGAGATCGTGTTTTCGCGGCAACCACCTATTACTGAGGACACGCACAATCCTCTGTGTGCTAGTGTAGTGTCTCACAAATACGATACCGTGGTGGGGCAGGCCTCCGTGCCTGTCACGGCGGGCAGGGACGCCCGCCCCACCTCTACAGAAGGTTGCTTGTTTCTGAGACAGTACACTAGGACCGTGTCATCCTTCCTGGTGGATTCAAGAACCAGCTTCATGATTTGCGGCGCGGGCTATCAACCCGCGTTTGCACCGGCCGATTGCCGGTGCCACGCCTCAGAGAAGGAGTTGTCAAACCACCTCTATTCAACGTATCCCAGCGCCCGCAGGTTTCGGCGGGTTTGCTCGTCGGGGCCGGCGGCTTCGGTGGCCGAGTCGCCTTCGGTTGAATCGCTGCCGCAGTTCCTGTGCCATCTTTCGGCGTACGCGCGCATGGCCGTGACCAATTCCTGGTATTGCGACGCGATGTTGTGTTGCTCGGCGGCGTCGGTGTGCAGGTCGTACAGCTCGAACGTGTCGTGTTCGACGTTCCAGATCCCCTTCCAGGTACCGCGACGGATGACCACGTTGATGTCGCCGCGTTGCTGTTTCCACGGGCGGCAATAGCTCATCACGTTATGGCGCATCGATGGAACGTAGAACGACTGCTCGTCGCGCACAGCCTGGCCCTTGATCAACGGCATGAGGCTGCTCCCGCGCGCATCGATCGCCAGATCCGGCTCGCCAAGCACCTCGCACACTGTCGGCATCACATCCACGAGCGAAACCAAGTCCTTGATGCGCCGCCCGGCGTATCGACCGTTGGGGAACCGGATGATCAGCGGCACGTGGATCAGTTCTTCATAGACCGACTGATCGTGCGACCAGCCGCCGTGCTCGTACATCTCCTCGCCGTGGTCGGAGAGGAGGATGAACAGCGTGTGATCCCATTCGCCGCGGTCTTTGAGCGCCTGGATGGCGGAGCCGACGCGGTCATCGGCCAGGCGAACGCAGGCGTCGTACAGCTCGTTGTAGGTCTCCAGCAGCGCCACCAGCCCTTGCACGTGCTGATCCTGGATCTCGGCGACGTTGGTCGTACCCGGCGGACGTTTCTGCTCAAAATCCAGCCAGGTGGCGATGCGGTACTGCTTGTAGTGCTCGGCGATCGGCTTGCGGACCGAATCGGGCACGTCGCGGAAGCCGGGCGTGTGTGGCGGGGCGAAGAACTCCGGGTTGTGCGGCTCGATGTTGTGAATGTAGAGGAAGAACGGCCGACCGGGATGCATCTTGCGAGCGGCGTGCACCTCTTCGCCATCGGTGGTGAACGACTCGCGATAGAAGTCATAGCCGCGGTCGAAGCCCAGCCCCGGCCCGACAATCGCGTTCGCCCACAGGCCGATGGTCGTGAAGCCGAGCTGTTTCAGATGCATCGGCAGCGTCACCACACGTGAGCCGAATTGCGTGCGCGTCGAGAGCACGCCGTGCTCGCAGGGGAACCGCGAGGTCATCAGGCTGGCCACGGAGGCCAGTGTCCAGGGTGCCGAGGCGTAGGCCCGCTCGAACAGCACGCCCTCCTCAGCCAGGGCGTCGATGTTTGGCGAGGTCACCTTTCGGTCGTAGCCGTAGGTGTTGAGCCGCCGAGCCTGCAGCGTATCGATCAGAAAAATGACGACGTTGACGTTGCCGGCGGTCGCGGTGTTGTCCGATCCATGCGAGTCGGCGGCCAGGGTCCAGGCGGGCAAGCCGAGCCGTGAGGAGATCGCCGGTATGGCGCGCAAGCCCGCCCACAGCCCGCCGACCACGAGAACGACGGCAAGCGAGAACATCACCGTTTTTGCCCGGAGAGTGTTTCTGAGACCTGTCGCGGGCACGTCGAATCCTCCCTTCAGCAGGAGCGCACGGGGCGTCCTTCCCCGCCGCTGGGAGTATTCCAATCGTCCGGGCCTCCAACCAAAGCCGGGTTTGAGCGACCGATATCGGCGGCTCGACCGGCGGGTTGATTCGAGCGTACGCGGGCC
>CAZDTB010000419.1:0-4402 GCA_964508075.1 uncultured Planctomycetales bacterium | reverse complement strand
CACCCGGAACTCACCAGCCGCCCGCTGCGCCCGCACCCGATGTTCCTGGGACTGGTGCATGCGGCGTTGAAACGGGCCCACGCGGACTACGATGCACCGTTGGAGTTTGATCCGCCAGACGGCGATTCAGGGCCGTCGCTCGAGACTCCGCAGCGTGTGGCCCGCTCGGGGTTCAAGTAGGCGCGTTTACATGCGACGGCGTAGACGGATGAGCGCAAGCGCGCCGATCAGCAGTAGGGTGGACGACTCTGGCACGCCGAGGGGGGGGGATTCGGACATCGCGGCCTCGTCCACAGTGCCGATCAGGCCGTCAAGGAACTCTTGTGCCGTGGCGGCGGATTCGGGACTGAGCGTTCCGTCCGCCAGGTCAACCGCCAGCGTCTCGCCAAGAACGATGCGGTACTGGTCGATGTATGCATCGATCTCGTCGTTGATCCGGTCGATTGGCGACGCCGGAAACAGTCCTTCAAGCCCGCTGGCGTCCACGCCGAATGCGTTGAGCGCCGCCGCCGCGGCGTCGACAAAGACGTTTCCGCGGATGGTGATCGGTCCGACGTCGAAGTCGGTGTCGGTCGGGCCGTCGACAATCACGCCATCGGCGCTGAGGGTGGCGTTGGTGTTGTTGATCTCGAGGTCGAGCGCGTAAAAGCCGAGGCGGTCGATTTCGAGCCGGTGAACAGCGCTGAGTGTCCCGGTGAGCTGGAAATCCTGCAGGCCGGTCCTGTCGGTCAAGTTGTAACTGAGGTTATTGGCGAAGATGTCCACGTTGAGCGTCTGGACGCCCTGGCCGGTGTAGCTGATCGTCGACGAGGTTGCCCCGCTAAGCGCCAGCTCGAGAGCCCCGATGTCGAACACTTCCGGGCGTCCGCGCCCATCTACCCCGAAGTTGCGGTCGAATTCGAGCCGGTAGCCTTGCCCGAACTCGTTGGGCACGATGCGGAGGCGCCCGAAGCGGCTTCCGTTTGACATGCCGCCGCCGGCGGCGGCCGTGATCGGTGACCCGCTGGGCGTGGCCAGATAACCCAGCCCGCGGTAAAGGTCTTCGTAGAAGCTGCCTAGCGCCGGTGCGGAGCACACTGCCATCGCCAGGACTAGCAAGCTGATGCGCAAGCGCGTCACAGAGAATCCTCCGCGGCCAGGCGATCTGGCCGCCTGAATGCAAGCATAGACAGTCATGGGCCCCGGTTCAAGCCGGGGCGTGTCTTTCTGTCTTATCGGAGTACGGCGGGGGGCACCTTAGAGTTCGCGCTCGGGCCGCTTCGGGAGGGATTCCGGAGGTAATTGCGCCCGGGGGCTACGCGGGGTCAGGCCGCTGAGTATAATGCCCGCGCTCTCGGTGCTACCTGGGCGCGATCTGCGGGTATAACGAAGCAGTTCCGTGACGGTGATGTGCGCAACGATGTCGTTTGTCGGGCATTGGACGCTGAGGGGGGGCTTGGTAGTGGCCTTGGCCGCGGGCGTCGTTGCTGCGCCGCCCCTGCCAAGTCAGCCGCCCACCACCGCAGCCACGCCGGCCGCCTTTGACCAACAGCGTTTTAACGATTTGATCGTCGTTATCGAAGGCCAGAACTCGCCGCAGGCACGTCGGACGGGTGCGCGTGAATTGCTGCGCCAGGATTGGCCCGAGACAGTGCCGCGATTGTCGGCGATCCTGCGCGGGCCGAACCGACCGGCCAAAGTCGCGGTGGCCCTGGCACTATCGGACCTGCCCGAGCACATCGCTCCTGATTACCTCGAACCGCTGTTGGCCATGTTGGCCGACGCGGAAGCGGAAGTACGGCAGGCGGCCACGCTTGCCCTGGCAACCGGCCCGGCCGACGCCGTGCTGCCCGGCCTGAGGTCGCTCGTGCTAGACAGCGCGCAGCCCCGCCTCACGCGCCTGGCCGCGATCGACACGCTAGGCATGATGACGCAGCGGCCGGCCGTCGCCGTCCTGATCGAGGCACTCGCCGATCACACCGCGGGCTTGACCGGCCCGGCCCTGGAAGCACTTGAGTGCGCGACCGCACAGGACTTTCGGGGGGATTGCGAAGCGGCGCTGGCGTGGTGGGATGGTGCTCGGCAGGCGACACCTGCCCAATGGCAGCGCATGCAGATCGAGCGGCTCGTTCGCCAGGGCCGCGCCCGGCAGCAGCGTGTCCGCGACCTGGAGCAGCGGCTGGCCAACGCGTTGCGCGAGAACTACCTTCGCACTCCCGAGGGGCAACGGCCGGGGCTGTTGAACGCGCACTTGACGGACGTTTCAGCCGCCGTCCGCCGGCTCGGCCTGGAGCTCGTGCACTCGATGCTCGCGGAGGGCAAGACGCTCGCGCCGGAGACGGTCGCGCACACGCGCGGACTGCTGACCGCACCGGAACCGGCCGTGCGGGCTGCCGCCGTGCGAACCGTCGCGACGCTGCGCGACGCGGCCGACGCCGAACGCTTCCAGCAACTGCTGTCAACCGAACGGCACGAGGCCGTGCGCGAGGCGCTGGTTAACGGGCTGGGTTATGTCGGGCCGGCGTCCGCCGCGACTCCACTGCTGGGACTGCTCGAATCTGCCGGCGGTGCCATTCCCAGCGAAGCGGTGACGGCGCTGGGCCGGCTGGCGGAGCGCGGCGTGCTCGACGTCCCCACCCGCGCCGCCGTAGCGACGGCGCTGTTGGCGCGCCTGCGCGCCACGCCGCGCCAAGAGTACGTGATGCGCGAGCGGCTGCTGTGGGCGCTCAGTCGCGTGGGCGACCCCCGCTGTGGGCCCGAGTTCGTGGCGGCACTCGACACGCCCCAAGCCGCAACGGTTCGGCTGGCGGCGGTCCGTGGCATCGCGGTGTTGGTGGATCCGCGAACCGCGAAGCTCAACGGCCAAGCTTCGCAGCCTGCAGCAACGAAAAACGGTGACAGATCGCTCACCACAAGCGGATTGGTCGATGCGCTCGTCCCCGTAACCAGCGACCCGGACGCGGGCGTGCGCCGAGCCGCGGTCGAGGCACTGGCCCAGTTCGCCACCAGCGACGCGCACGCCGAGGCGCTTTGGGGCCGTTTGTCGCCCGAGCGTGAAACGGACGAGGCGATCCGCGTGACCGCCTGGCGCGGGGCGCTGCGTATCGTCGCCAGCCGGCCGGTTGACGAAATCGAGCTCTGGCTCGACCGGCTCCCAGGCGACCAGGCCGCACAGCGCCAGCAGGCCGTCGAGCTCCTGCAAGCCGCTGAGAAGAACCTGGATGGCAAACCCGAGGCGCGCGGCGAGTTGGGGCGGGTTCGCGCTCGCCTGGCCGCCGAGCGGGCCGCGTTGGACCAAGTCGAGCAGTCGATCTCCACCTACTTGACGGCCCTGGAGGATCTGCACGCGGCAAACTCGCCCGAGCTTCCACGCGTGGCGCTCGAGTTGCTGCGTCTGGCGCTGCTCAACGAGCGCTACGACGCCCAGCTCGCCGCGGCACTGGCCCGCGAAAACCCCGCGCTCGACGGCGCGGCGCTCTGGGAGGGGGTCCGCGGGGAGATCGAGCAGCGGTTGCAGCCCGACCAGGTTGACCACGCAATTGCGATGCTGACAGCCCTGACCGCCAATCCACCGACCTCTATGCCCGCCGAGACGCAAACGGCTTTGGAGCAGATGTTTCAAGGGGCGCGGCAAGTACGTGCCGAGGCGGACGCGGCCTCAATCAATGAGGCGTTGCGCACACTGCGCGAGCATCCCGATGACGACCAAGCCCGGCAGACCGTCCTGGGTCTGGGCCCGCGGGCCACGCCGGTCGTGCGCGACGCGTTACGCGCGGCGTTGCAGGCTGAGCCGCCGGACCCGAATCAAGTCCAACAATTGCACGATCTTCTGAAAGCGCTCATCCCGGACTGGCCGGGCTTCGTGCCCGACGCCACGCTCGACGAGAAGCTCGAGGCCCTGGGAAAAAAGGGTCAGGGTTGAAGAAGGTTCCAGCCCACTTTTTCGCCTGCCGGCAGGATGGGCAGTGACGGGGGCTCGGCGGGGAGATATTTCAGGCCCGAAGCCGTGTTGAACATCACGACCCGCTCATCCGGGCTCAGGCGGCCGTCTCGCACGAGCATCTTCGCCGCCAGGACGCACGCCGCGGTTTCCGGGCAGAACGAGATTCCCTCCAACGCCGTGGCCTGCTGCTGGGCCGCGGCGATTTCGTGTTCGGGCACCGCCACGGCGGTGCCGCCGGACTCGCGGATCGCGTCGAGGATCATGAAATCGCCGATCGCCGCCGGCACACGAATGCCCCACGCCGTCGTCGCGGGCTCGGTCCACGGCTCGGCAAAGCGCTCCCCCCGCTCAAACGCGCGCACGATCGGTGCGCAGCCGTCGCTCTGGACGGCGATCATGCGCGGCAGCTTGTCCGCACGCAGCCAGCCCAGCTCGCGCAGCTCGTTGAACGCCTTCCACATGCCGATCAGCCCCGTGCCG
>CAZDTB010000418.1:0-4412 GCA_964508075.1 uncultured Planctomycetales bacterium | reverse complement strand
TCCAGGACTCCACGTCGTCAAAGGTCCCCTGCGTGTCGTAACGCAGCACCTCGCCATGCTTCCCGGTGTTGTTTTCCCAGGGGACGAAGTAAATGTACCGACCGTCGAACACACCACCGTAGTATCCGTTGGGCTCGTTGCCCACGCCGTGGTCTCCAGCATCGTATGTGGCCCAAGACCCGACGTCGTCGAAAGATCCCTGCGTGTCGTAACGCAGCACCTCGCCGTTGGCGCTGCCGTAGTCACTCATGAGAGGTACGAAGTAGACGTATCGGCCGTCGAAGACAGCGCCGGCGTACCCGTCGGGATCGTTGCCCACGCCGTGGTCTCCAGCATCGAACGTGGTCCAGGACTCCACGTCGTCAAAGGTCCCCTGCGTGTCGTAACGCAGCACCTCGCCGTGCCAGTTGTAGTAGTCGTTAGCATATGGCGCGAAATAGGCATACTGGCCGTCGAACACACCGCCGAAGTATCCATCGGGGTCGTTGCCCACGCCGTGCTCTCCAGCATCGAACGTGGTCCAGGACTCTACGTCGTCAAAGGTCCCCTGCGTGTCGTAGCGCAGGACCTCTCCATGGTACTCGCTGCCGTTAAAATGAGGTGCGAAGTAGACGTATCGGCCGTCGAAGATGGCGCCTTCATACCCGTCCGGGTTCTCGCCTACGCCGTGGTCGCCTGGGTCGAAGGCAGCCCAGGAGGAGGCATCGAAGAAGGCTGCCTCGGGACCAATGTCGCAACCGTCCAACACGCCGTTGCCGTTGCAATCCTGACAGACCGGGTCTCCAGTGCAGTCGGCGAGGTCGCATTCATCCGGAATGTGGTTGCCGTTGCAATCCTCGCTGGTTCCGTCGGCGATGTCGTACGCGTCGGGCACGCCGTTCTCGTTGCAGTCGTTGCAGGCCTCGCCGATGCCGTCGCCGTCCATGTCGGCTTGGTCGGGGTTGAACACCTGCGGACAGTTGTCACAGACGTCACCGACGTGATCTTCATCCTCATCCTCCTGCTCGGGGTTCCAGTCGTCCGGGCAGTTGTCGCGCGATTCGGGTATGCCGTCTGCGTCTACGTCGGTGTCCGGAGCGTTGAGCGTCATCAGAAAAGCGCGATTCTGGCCATTCAGGACTCCCGTGCCAACGATAAGCGCACCGTTGTTGATGTCCCACGCTTCGGTGAATTGCCAGCCTGACCGAAACGGCGTCAGGTCGTTAAAGTCGGTCAGCAGACCGTTGTTCCAGAGCACCGCGTGCGGATTAGCGTACTCAAACATAAGCGAGCAACCCACGACTTGGCCACTCTCGTTCATGCCGCGGGCGTCACTTATGAAGCCGCCAAGTGTCCCGAGTGACTCCATTTGTGGGTTATGCGGCACGCCACCCGTCCCGCCGGGCGTCCATAAAAAAGCCCAGCGCTGGTGGATATGACAGTCGTCCCATGCAACCACCGTAGACGAACCCACCACTTGCCCCAGCTCGTTGATCGCCATGCCCCAGCCGCCGTAACATTCTGGGTGGAGGCCGACGAGGCTCTGCATTCCACTGCCGCTGTCCCAGAGGAAAGGACGCCGCGAACGCTCGGTATCGTCGCCGGGGCTCTCATGTGCCCAGCCAGCGACCTCGCCAAAGCCGTTGATATCCCAGGCTTCACTGTCGTCACCGCCGAGCGTGCCCAAGTCCCGCATCTCCGGGTTGTGAGGTGGCCCACCAGCGCCGCCACGCGTCCAGAGGAAGGCGCGTTCAAGAAGATAAACATCAGTGTCCGACCAGCCGACCACTTGTTCGGCATCGTTGATGTCCCGTGCAATGCTGCGCCAGTTATCACCGACGCCAAGCGTGCCGAGGTCTTTCATCTCCGGATTGTGCGGAACGCCGTCCGTTCCACCAGGCGTCCACAGGAACGCGTGAGGTACGTTGTCGGCTCCCGACCAACCGACAACCTGGCCAAGCTCGTTCAGACCGTATGCCTCGCCGTTCAGTTCCTCGCCCATGAAGAGAATCAACGACCCGAGGTCCTTCATCTGCGGGTTGCCGGGCACACCATCTGTACCTCCGGGAGTCCACAGAAACGGTCGAAGGTGCCAATCGGCGGCATGGGCCACGCCCACTACCTGTCCGGCCTCATTGATGCCGTAAGCCTTGCTCCACAGGCCGCCTAGCGTGCCGAGATCGGTGATAGGATTGGGGTAAAAGCCGCGTACCGCGTTGGCCACGTTGAGGCGCCCGTTTGTGACCGTCGGCTTGTCAGCGTTGCCTGCGATATCGCCGATGGGATCGGTGAGCGAGAGGAGGCGATACTTGATCTCCGCTGCCGGAAGACCCGGAAAGGCGGCCGATACCAGCGCCACAGCACCGGTGACGTGGGGGGCAGCCATGGACGTGCCGGGCAGCGTGTGGTACTGCCCACCTGGCCAGGTTGATACAACGCCCACACCCGGTGCCGCAAGATCTACTGACGTGGCACCATAGGCTGAGAAGTAGGCATATCGGTCGTTCCGGTCGGTCGCGGCAACGGCAATGATGTTCTCCAAGTCATAGCCCGAAGGCCAATGTTCTGAGTCGTCCCCATGGTTGCCCGCGGAACACACATGGAGTATGGGCGCCATGCCGGGCTGACCGACTCCTGCCATCGCCTCCCATAGAAACAACGAGAACTCCGAGCTGTAAGCCCCGTAGCCGCTGCCCATTCCACCCCAACTGTTGTTGGTGACGACGACATTCTGCCCGAACTCGTTCTTGAGGCGGTTGACGTAGAGGAAGCACTCGACCAGCCAGTCGATGGTGCCGCCATCGTTGTCAAGCCCCTTACAGGCTATGATTTGAACCTGCCAATTCACGCCCGCCACACCGAGCCCGTTGTTGCCGACAGCGCCGATTGTTCCGGCGACGTGCGTGCCGTGGCCGTCATAGGCCATGTCCATCGGGTCGCCAGAGCCAGTCTGGGCATTGATGCCATGCACATCATCGATGTACCCGTTCCCGTCGTCGTCGATTCCATTGCCAGGCACCTCGTTCGGGTTAACCCACATATTGGGGGCCAGATCTGGATGGGTGTAATCCACGCCGGTATCGATCACGGCGACGATCACATCGGAAGAGCCAGTCGTGAGGTTCCAAGCCGCGGGGGCATCGATATCTGCGTCCGGAGTGCCGCTCCACTGCCCGTGGTTGTACAACCCCCACAGTTGTCCGAAATAGGGGTCATTCGGCGTGTTGCAGGTATGGACGATGAAGTTCGGTTCGGCGTGTCGAACAGCCGGGTTGGCGTTTAACGCCTGGACGGCGTCGGCGACGGCCTGCCCAGCCGGGAGCTTCCAGTGCTCGACGCCCAAGCCGGAGAAGACTTGAATCGTTGTAGCGCCAAGTTGTTCGCGGACGGCGAGAACGTCCTCCGCCCGCACGCGGGGCTCGAATGCCACGAGGACCTCGTCTTCCACGAATGCCGCGCCGGGAGCCCCACCGGCAACTTCCCCGAGGGCGACGGCCCACGAGCCTAAGATGACACTTGCCAAGGCCATTAACGCCGGCGCCCGCTTCCACGACTTCGATGGCTGCGACATGCCTGATCCTCCTGGCACGGCAGGTTGCTGTTCCATTACCTGTCGCAGCGACGATTGTATCGGAACAGGCAGCCCGGGTCACCCATCGGTGCAGCCACGCTGCCCGGCAACCATCAACGGCCGCCACTCACCGCCCCTTGCTTGTTTCTAGAACTCTGAGTTTCTTCCCCGGGACGCTTGGTGGGATATTCGGTTCAGGATGCTCGCCACAGCCTGATGGGTCCAGGTCCTGTTCCCCTTCTTGGTGGGGACGCCGCGACCGGTCAGCTCATCGGCGATCGCCCGATACGAGTGTCGCTGTTCCCGCATGGCCTTCATCTCACGGATCACGGTCTGCTCAGATTCGACAGCCACCAAGCTGGTTTCGTCGTCAGCAGGACGCCAGCCGCAGGGAATGGCGCCGATGCGTTCCCCCTTGCAGCGCTTGTGAGCCAGAGCAGTAGCTGAGCGGTCGTTCACAACGCTGACGCCAGGCACGCACCTGCAATCGTATGACGGCTGCCTCCAACGGAAGCGAGCCCAATTTGGATCTTCTGTATGAATAGCGCAGGAGAGCGCGACCCGGCCCCACGGTGGAGCGACCCACCCGGAGGATGATGTATGAACGGTCAGTTGGTTCATGTCGTTCAGCAACAGCCCGTGTCGGATTCGGGTTGCCTGCTACCCGCGATCATCGCAGAGGCAGGCAATCGTGCGTCGCGATGCTTCGTTGAGTTCTTCACTGCGACAATTCGCAACAGGAACACTCGCACCGCCTACGCGCGAGCCGTCACGGCGTTCCTGGACTGGTGCGAGGCACTCGGGTTGAGCTTGCATCGAATTGAGCCTGTCGTCGTCGCAGCCTACATTGAGCAGCACCCCG
>CAZDTB010000417.1:0-4412 GCA_964508075.1 uncultured Planctomycetales bacterium | reverse complement strand
GGGGTCGGTCTGGACGAACTCCAAGGCCGCCTGGTGCATGCCGCCGTGGATCGGGGCGTCGATCTCTTCGGTGCTGATGCAGTCCCAGACCGGGCAGACGTGCTTGCAGAGCAGGCAGCCCACACAGCGCTCTTTGTCCACTTCGGCCTTGCGCTTGCGGCTGTCAAACCTCATCGCTTGGTTGGCGCCGTCGTGGCAGACGATGTGGCACAGGCCGCAGCCGATGCACTTGTCGGGGTCCACTTTTGAGATCACGTGCCTGGCCTGGTGGTGCTCCGACGGGTCCACCGTGAATTCCAGGCCGCGTCCGACCAGATCGGTGACCGACGCGAAGCCCTTCGATTCCAGGTAGTCTTCCAGGCCGCCGCACAGGCACTCGATGATGCGATACCCGTAGCGCATGATCGCCGTCGTGGCTTGCAGGTTCGAGGCGCCCATCAGCAGGAACATGGCGGCATCCTGCCAGGTCTCCATTCCGCCCAGCCCGGAGACCGGCAGGCCAAGCTCCTCGCTCTGGGCCAGCTCGGCGACGAAGCGCAGCGCGATCGGCTTGACCGCCGGTCCCGAGTAGCCGCTGATCGAGCCGCGCCCCTGAATCGTCGGCATCGGGGCAAACGTGTCCAGGTCCACCTCCGTGATCGCCCGCAGCGTGTTGATCGCCGAGATCGCATCGGCACCGCCATTCTTCGCGGCAATCGCCGGCGGCAGCATGTCCGTGATGTTCGGCGTCATCTTCGCCATCACCGGAATGGACACGCTCTCCTTCACGACGCGCGTGTAGCGTTCGAGCATGTCGTAGGCCTGCCCGATCTTGTGCCCGGCACCCTCCACCGCCATTTGCGGGCAGGAGAAGTTGAGCTCGAGCATGTCGGCCCCGGCGTCGGTCGCTCCCTGGGCCAACTCGACCCAGCCCGCGTCCGAGTAGCCCATGATGCTCACGATCAACGGCCGGTCGGGGTAGTGCTTCTTCAGCCAGGCGATGTCCTTGAGATTCTGTTGGTACGGTCGCTCGCTGATCATCTCGATGTTCTGCAACCCGACGAAGCGCCGGTCGCCATGATGTAGCGCATTGAGCCGCGGCGTCGGATCGACGATGGCGTACTCCTCTTCGAGCCCCACCGTCTTGAAGACCGCCCCGCCCCAACCGGCCTCAAACGCCCGTGAGATCATTTCCGCCGTGTTGCTGACCGGAGAAGAGGAGAGGCAGAACGGGTTTCTGAAGCGCAGCCCGCAGAACTCGATTTCCAGACTGGGCCGCGAGCGCATCGGCACGCTCGTCGAACTGCGCAGCGGAAACGCGTCAGCGATCGCTTCGGCGGCCTTCTTGCCGTCCAGCACGGACCCGGCAACGGTCTTGCCCACGCCGGCCAGGTCCCCGCCGACGAAGACCCGCTCGTGCGAGGTTCGCATAGTCTCGGCGCTGGTCTTGGGGCGACCGTCTTTGTGCCGTTTGAGCTTGGTCAACAGGGCTCGCAAGTCCTCCGACAGCCCGGCGCCGATCGCTTCCACAACGACGTCAGCCGGCAATGTGAACGTCGCCCCGGGGATGTCCTCTGCGTTCTCGGGGACGAAGCGTCCCGGTTTCTTCCAACGGATCTCCACGCCGCGAACCGCCTTGACCCGACCGTCCTGGCCGGCGAACCTGGTCAGGCGGCAGTTGGGCTTAAAGCGGATGCCCTCCTCGAACGCCAACAACTTCTCTTCGACATCGGCGGGGAGTTCTTCCATGGCCTCCAGCGAGACAGCGTAGACCCGTGCAGCGCCCAGGCGTTTGGCCGTGACGGCGCAGTCCATCGCGACCGAGCCGCCGCCCACGACCACGACGCGCTTGCCCTTGACGGTTTTCCGGAGCTTGCGCCGTCCCCGGTCGCTCTTGCCCTGCGCCAGAAACGCGTCCCAGAGATAAATCCCCTCCAGCTTCTTGCCTGGGATCTTGAGGCTGTAAGGTTCGTCGCAGCCGGTGGCGAGGAAGACCGCGTCGTAGCCGTTCCCGAGCAGGGCCTCCAGCTCCTCTGCCGTCTTGATCGACCGGCCGCACTCGAACCGCACGCCCAGCTTCCTGATCAGACCGATCTCGTGGGCCAGCAGGTCCCGCGAAAGTCGGTGGTCGGGGATGCCATAGCGCAGCAGGCCGCCGGGCTCGGGCATCTTTTCGTATACCACGACCGAGTAGCCCTTCATTGCCAGGCCGGCGGCGGTGGAGAGCCCTGCTGGGCCAGAGCCGACGATCGCGACCTTACGGTCGCCGGGCTGCGGAGCGCGCAACACCTGCATCCCCTCCCGACGCTCGTAATCGGCCAGGAAGGCCTGGAGCTCGGCGATCCGGATCGGCTCGTCAATGCCTGACCGCGCGCAGCCCTCGACACACAAAAGACAAGTGGGGCAAACCTGGGCGCAGGTGGCGGCGAGGATGTTGTTTTCCCGCAGCGACCGGACGGCGCCGCGGATGTCGCCGAGCCGCACCTTGAGAATAAAGGTCGCTGGGTTCGTATCCGCCCCGCAACCGCTGTTGCACGGTGCGTCGTAGCACAGCAGGCAGCGACCTGCCTCCTGAACGGCGCCTTGCAGGCTCAGGATGCCGTCGTTCTTCATCGAATCACTCCTGTCTGAGAAGGCGCCGCGAGCCTCACTTTCCCTGGCATCACCCGCGCCACAAACCCTCGCCTCCGATGCGTGCGCCCACCGCTTGCACGCGTCCGTGGCGGGTGGGCGGGTGGCCCACCTCTTCAGAGGTGGGGGACGCGAATAGCCGGTCGATTCGTGTCCCCCACGGCTAAAGCCATGGGCCACCCTGTCCCGGGCCTTCGCCTCCGATGCGCGCGCGACTTGCCTACACGCGTCCCGGGTTGCGCCGCGGAATAAACCGGCCGTGCCCGTTGCGGCCCACGAACTTGTGGCCCTTGACGACTTGCCGTCCTCGGCAAAACGTGTGCTCGGAGAAGCCGGCCAGCTCCCAACCCTGGTACGGGCTCCAGTCGCAGTTCGTCTGCATCTTGCGCCAATCCACCTTGCGCTTCCTGGTCGGGTGAATGATGGTGATGTCGGCGTCGCTTCCAACCTGCAATGTGCCTTTGCGTGGATAGAGGCCCATGATCTTGGCCGGTGCGGTGCAGCACTTGTCCACGAACTGGTTGACCGTCAGCCGCCGCTTGAGCACGCCGTGCGTGTAGACGATCGGCAACAGCGTCTCCAGCCCGGGCATACCCATCGGAATTTTGGTCCAGTCGCCTTTCCACATCGCTTTCTGTTTGCGGTTGAACGTGCAGGTGTCGGTCGAGACCGAGCACACCTCGCCGCCGGCCAGCCCTGCCCACAGACGCTTCTGGTCACGGGGCTGCTTCACTTGCGGGCAGGTCGCATAGAGATGTCCGTCCTTACCGGCGAATACGCTGTCGTCCAGAACAAGGTACTGCGCACAGGTCTCCGCCAGCACGTGAACACCTTCTTCTTGGGCCCGTTTGACCAAGTCCGCGCCCTCGCCGGTGCTCACGTGCACCACGAACAGACGCCCGCCGGTCACTTTGGACCACCGGATCGCCCGCTCGATCGCCTCGGCCTCGACGAAGTTGGGGCGCGTGATCGTGTGCAGGTAGGCGCCGTGTTTCTTGATCTCGGCCCGGTTGTGGTGTCTGTCGATCAGCAGGTCCAGCACGCGGCTCGATTCGGCGTGGACGCACAGCATGCCGCCCAGGTCGCGGAGTGTTTCCAGCGCCTGATACATAGCCGCGTCGTCGGACTGCCACCCCTCCTTGGCGTAGATCATGAACTGCTTAAACGTCGGGATGCCCCGGTCGATCATCTTCCGGACATCTCTCTTCTGGCGTTGCCAGTCGGTGATCGCCAGATGGAACGAGTAGTCCACGCAGGCCTTCCCGTCGGCCCGGGCGTGCCAGTTGTCCACGGCCTGTTGTAGCGTTTCCTTGCCGTAGGGAATCGCGAAGTCGATGACCGTGGTCACGCCCCCGCAGGCCGCCGCCCGCGTCCCGGAGTCGTAGTCGTCCACCGAGACCGTCCCGCAGAACGGCAGCGCCAGGTGGACGTGCGCGTCGACGCCCCCGGGAATCACGTAGCGTCCCCGCGCATCGATGGTCTTGGCCCCATCGCCGTTTGTCCGCCCCAGTTGACTCCCGATGGCGACGATCCGCTCGCCGCGGATGCCCAGGTCGGCCCGCGTGGTTTCGGCGGCGCTGACCAGCCGTCCCCCGCGGATGATCGTATCGAGTTGCATATCGTGCCCTCGCTCGCGTATTGCCCTGGTTCGCGTGGGCGTGCATTCTCGATGGGCCCGTTGCCGATCGTCAAGCCAAGGGTTCCTGAGTCATCCCCGCTTTGGCACAGTCCAAATGCGAAGGCGGCTGCTAGCCCGCATTTCTCACAGGGGTAGTAGATAAAGGTCGTCTTCTGTGGCATAA
>CAZDTB010000416.1:0-4420 GCA_964508075.1 uncultured Planctomycetales bacterium | reverse complement strand
TGACTCCACCGCCTCCGCCGGGGCCTCAGCCGCCGCCCGGCCAGCCGCCGCCGAAAGCCCCCCCGGAGGTTCCGCCGAGTCAGCCGACGCCGGGAGCGCCGCCTGCCCAGCCGCCGAGTCAGCCGACGACGACGGGGAAACGACCGGCCGAGCTTGGACGTTCGGCCCGCCGAGAGCACGCGCGCCGAGATACCGGACCGGACCCTGTGTCGATACGATGATCGCCGCGTCCCCGCTCTGGAGAGCAGGGATAACAAGGAGTCTGGCAAATGCTAACCGATGAAGAACTAACGGAACGAATCAAGCAGGCGCTGTTGCTCGACGGTCGCCTTTCGTCTCAACCCATCGAAGTGTCGACTACTGACGGCTTCGTGTGCCTTAAGGGAATCGTACAAAGCCACCAGCGGAAACGAGCGGCGATGGACATTGCCGCCTCGTTCCAAGGCACGCGTGGCGTGGTCGCCGAACTGACCGTTGAACCGCCGCGCTCGATTTCCGACGAAAGAGTGGCTGAACATGTCCGTGCGGCGTTGGACGCTCACGCCGACATCACACCTGAGACCATTCTCGTGTCGGTTTCTGACGGTGTGGTCACGCTGAAAGGCAACGTCTTCAGCGACTGGGAGCGAGTTGTCGCCGAGGACGTGGCCATCTCCTCGCGCGGGGTTCGCGGCATCTACAACCTGCTGACGGTGAACAGGACAGAGAACATCAAGGACCGAGCCCTCGATCGGGATATCGAAGCCGCTTTGTCGTACACGCGCGGCTTGCGCGAAGCGAACATCCGCGTTGCCGTGAGCGGCGATACGGTGGTTCTTGCGGGCGAGGTCTCCGAGTTGTGGCAGAAGGAGATGGCCGAGACGGTTGTCCGCCGGTTTCCGGTATCGGAGATAAGCAACGAGATCGTCGTGACGGGATCGTGAGCGATCGAAGCGGGCGTTCCAAGTTGCGTCAGAGAGACCGGCGATGACTGAACGGCGAAAACCAGGGACCGAAAACAGAGAGTCGTGGCTCCTCGTGCAGTCCGCGTTCGAGTTGGCACGCGCGCTCGACGTCGCCAGGCTGCTCGTGCTGGCGAACGAGTTTCGCGACGTACGCGTCGTTGAGAAGCTTCGGAAGACAGAGAGCATCATCTGGCTGGCGCGTGGCTCGGCGAAACTGCCCGATCCGCTCAGCAAGCACGACGCCGTTGTCCACATCCCGGAGGTGAATCTGACGCGAATGAGCCAGATTCGCGTCGGCTTGTTCATGGCAACGCTCAATGAACACGTCGGATTGGACGAGAGCGTCATGTGTCTCTCCGGCGTGGCCGGCTCCGAGCGTTTGGACACGTTGCTGATTGCCAACCCGCGGCGAGACTTTCCTTGGTTTCGCCGCCAGAGTATGCAGCGAGCACGGTCGCTGGTCGAGCCGCAGGTATTCGGGAGGATCGTAAGCGTCGCGCTTCAATTTGCGCGAGAGGGGCGCGAGGGACGGTCGATCGGGACGATTTTCGTCCTCGGGGATACCGAACAACTTGGCTCCCACCTCCGACAGTTGATTCTGAACCCGTGCGAGGGGCACGCCCAAAAACGCCGCAACCTCCAGAATCCGGAATTCCTGGAAACGCTGCGCGAGTACACGGCAATGGACGGGGCGATCGTCGTCAACCCGAGGGGGGTGGTCGAATCGGCCGGAACCTACCTTGATGCGCCGTCGCGCAAGTCAAAACTCCACCCTGGACACGGCGCGCGACACGCCGCGGCCGCCGCCGTCACCGCACACACGGACGCGGCCGCCGTCGTCGTCTCGGCCTCCTCCGGGATGGTCACCGTATTCCACGGCGGCGATGCCATTCTTCAGTTGGAAAGGACCTAGAACCGAGCAAGGAGCAAATCATGGCTGAGCAGACCCCAACAAACATCACGGCTGCGTTCGAGTTTCTCTTGGAGGAACTGGAGGCCGAAGTTGAGTTCATGAAACAGGCCGGGGTTCAGACGTTGGAGGACCGCGACTTTGGCGAGGCCCGCGACGTCGCCGCGCTCGCCTCCAAGGTGACGGCGCATCGAGACAGGCTGGTCGAGTTGCGAAAGGACTGGGACAGACTTGCGGAGGAGGTTCGCACCACCGAAGTTGACGCTGGCGTTGCCGCCGAATGGCGCAACCTCTACCGCTTGCGGCGGGAGGTGCGCACGCCGCCGGAAGCGTACTACCTGCCGATCCTCAAGATAATTCACGATCTGGGCGGCTCGGCAAACGTCGATGAAGTGCTTTCGACTGTCCGGAAGGCTATGGAGAATCAGCTAAAGGAATGTGATGATGAGCCGCTTACTTCCGATCCGAACCTTTCCCGTTGGAGGAATGCGGCCCAGTGGGCGAAACACGCAATGGTGCACGAAAACCTGCTGAACCCTGAATCGCCGGCCGACGTCTGGGAGATCACCGAAGACGGACGGCGATGTCTGGCCCAGGCCGAGGCGAATGCGTAGTCGCAGCCGCGCCGCCGCTGTTTTTCCCAGCGTCGCCGCCGATCAACACGAGGAGACACACGAGTTGGCAAAGACAGAAAACTGCCAGGCGTCCGACGGAAGCCGAACTCGTGCGCGACAGAAGCGCGACGGCCAGCGTGCCCGCCTTCTACAGAGCGTGGTGAACGAACTCGAGCGCGGTCGCGGGACGAGGGCTGCCCAGCTCTTTCGTGACGGCCAGGCCCATGATCTCTTCCCGACCGGCAACGGCTTGGCACGATGGCTGATCAAGTCGATCGGCAAGGAGGCGACCGGAAAGCTGGTGGACGCTTTCGCCCAGTTCCCGTGCTTTTACTGCAAGAGGGGGTTGGAGCCCTGTGAGGCCTGCGACGGTCACGGAGCCATCGCGGGCCCTATGATCTGTGAGGCCTGCGCAGGGTTGGGTGTCGCACGCTGCGAGTTCTGTGATGGCTCCGGCTGGGTCACGAACAACGTTGTACCGCCGGGGTTGCGCCTCATCGTTCTCGCCGAACGCGTCAATCGGGCGCGCAGCCACATCGAGACCGCGCTTCAAAAGCCAGTTCCCAAGAACGTGTCGGCTGATCCGGTGAAGGATGCGAAAAGATGCGCGAAGCAGATCCTGGAAGTGAACCGTCAGATGGGTGTGTTCGAGAACGCCGTCGAGGTTTCGAAGGAGCTGCTGCGGACGCATCCAAGCTCGAAAGAGAAGCTCGCGAAGATCGTCGGCTTGTGTTGCCGTGCGGCTGTGGAAGCACAGGTACGGGTTCGGGAATTGACCAAACAAATGAGCGTCTGTTCCAAGGCGCAGGCCGAGACCGTAGATGATGACGCAACGGTGCGCAAGCGTGCCGAGAAGGGAGCTGCATTTTACGAATCGTTGGCCACTTCCAAAACGTTCGCCGGGACTACCCTGGAGCATCCGTACCTGCAGCAAGCGGCAACGAAGCTGAGCCGCAGACGTTCGAAGGCAGACCGAACAGGTAATCAGCGGAACACCCGCCAGAAATAACGAGTCAGCGGAGGCCGGCGCTCCCGGCCAGCGAAATGAGGTGCATCATGGCGCGATTCGGAAAACTGGACTACCACGGCCTGACCGACATCGGCAAGGTCCGTGACGTTAACGAAGATCAATTCCTGATCGCCGAGTTGAGCAAGTCGATGCTTATCCAGCAGACCAGCCTGAGCTTCGAAGACGACACACGCTGGTTCGGGGGGGCTCAGGGACAGCTCTTGCTCGTCGCTGACGGCATGGGCGGCCACGCTGACGGCCAGCGGGCCAGCACGGTGGCAGTCGATACCGTGGCTCACTACGTGCTGAACACGATGCCCTGGTTCTTTCGACTCGACCAGCAACACGAAGACGACCTGCACGACGAGTTGAAAGCCGCCATGGAGCGGTGCCAGGCCAGTATCCAGGCGGAGGCCGAGGCCATCCCAAAGCGTCGCGGCATGGGTACGACCTTGACTCTCGGCTACATCCTCTGGCCGAGGATGTATGTGGTCCACGTCGGCGACAGCCGTTGTTACTTGCTTCGCAGTGGCAAGCTAGAGCAGGTCACACGCGACCACACCATCGCTCAGCAACTGGTGGAGAGTGGAGCCCTGGAATCTGAAGCAAGCGAGGAATCAGGGTGGAGCCACATGCTGTGGAATACGGTTGGGGGACCATCTTCAGAGTTGAATCCTGAGGTCTACAAAGCCAAGCTCTCGATCGGAGACACATTGCTATTCTGCACCGACGGCGTCACCCGGCATCTGCCGGACGATCAGCTCGTCGAGTTGCTGGGTGTGAAGGAGTCAGCCGAGCAGACGTGCCACAAGCTCGTGGACGCCGCCAACGAAGCTGGAGGAACCGACAACATCTCCGTCGTTGTCGCGCGTTTCTTGGAGGAGAATCCGCCACTGGAGCACGCCGCCCGTGCTGCCGTCGAGGACACGGCATCTGCGCAGGC
>CAZDTB010000415.1:0-4422 GCA_964508075.1 uncultured Planctomycetales bacterium | reverse complement strand
AGCTCGGGGTCGTCGACCAGATCGGTCTTGTTGAGGAAGACGATCAGGGCCGGCACGTTCACCTGACGGGCCAGCAGGACGTGCTCGCGGGTCTGTGGCATCGGACCGTCCGCGGCGCTGACCACCAGGATGGCCCCATCCATCTGGGCGGCGCCGGTGATCATGTTCTTGACGTAGTCGGCGTGGCCGGGACAGTCGATGTGGGCAAAGTGCCGGTTGTCCGACTCGTACTCCACGTGCGCCGTGGCGATGGTCAGAATCTTGGTCGAGTCCCGGCGACCGTCTTTCTCGGAAGCCTTCGCGATCTCGTCGTAGGACTTGTACTTCGCCAGACCGCGCGCTGCCTGCACGGCGGTGATTGCCGCCGTCAGCCTGGTCTTCCCATGGTCAACGTGGCCGATCGTCCCAACGTTCACGTGGGGTTTGGTTCGTTCAAATACAGCCTTGGCCATACGAATTCTCCACTTCCGTCAGCCCGGGGCTGACCCGGGGGGCCGCAGTACCGGCCACTGTCCACTCGCTTACGCCCGTTCCTCACGAATCCCACAAGGCCTTCCGCAGCACGAAGACAGCTGCTGATGGGGGTTGAACCCATGACCTCCTCCTTACCAAGGAGGCGCTCTACCACTGAGCTACAGCAGCAGGCAGTCGGCGACGAAATCCCCGCCGACCCGTAGACGTACGCGGACTGTCCGGCAAAACCGGACTCAGCATTGTACGGTTGCCGCGGCGCTTGTCAAAAGGAAAAATCGGTGGTCAAGCCCCCCCGCTGGGCATTATGCTTAATCGAGCGGCAAGGCTTGCGCGAGGCCGAAGTTCGCCGCCGGAGCCAGGTTACGGGCGCGAGCCACACGACCTCGTTGGTTGATCCGTCGGACCGCATCCGCACGCGGTCGGAGCAGACTGAGGCACGTCTCCGGTGATGCTGGGGCGACGTGCACGAGGACCGGTCGCGGCAAAGGCGAGCCGCAGTATTCCGGGTGCCTTTCGGGGTGATTCGCGGGATTTGCGTGCTGCTGCGGGTGCGGGGTTGAGCCGGCCGCTGCTGATGGCCGATCGGGGAGCGGCGACTCGCCAACGACGTTGAAGATGACATGTGTAAGTCCTGGTTGGATAGGCAGTTACACGACTCGGCCGCCAATGGAGCCCGGCGTCAGACCATTGGCCTGCCGCCAGGGCGAGGAACAGACGACTTGCCAGGACGAGCTGGGGTCGGAGTGGCGACGGTGGCACGGTTGTCCCCGGCCGTGCATACTCCGGAAGCCCAGCCGAGGGTGGCTGGGCCACACGAACCGCGCGGGCGACGAGGCCGAAACGAACCTTGCGAAACCGGGCCGGTTCGTTGGGACGACGCCGATGATTCATAGCGACGCCCGGGTTGGAGGGCCGCTGATGCTTGCCGGTGGCTCCCGCCAGGTCGATGTAGTTTGTTGAGGAGACGCGAGCGATGCTCGAGCTTCGAGTTTTGAAGCGATTTGCCGAACTTGGCCTCGCGGCTCTGATCGCATTGTCGACGCTGCTGACGGGCTGTGACGGGCGGAGCGCCGCCAGGAGCGGGGCCGGCGCGCCGGGACCGCGTCCGAACATCGTCTTCATCCTCGTCGACACGCTGCGCGCGGATCGGCTGGGCTGCCAGGGGCATCCCGGCGGGCTCAGTCCGATGATGGACGAGTTGGCGCGCGCAGGCGTGCTGTTCGAGCGGGCAATCGCAACCTCTTCGTGGACGTTGCCATCGGTGGCGTCATACTTCTGCGGCTACTATCCGACCGTTCACAAGGTGACCAGTTACCGCGAGGCGTTGAAAGCTGCGCAAGGGGTCGGCGGTGCGGTGCGGTATTTCGGCGAGGAGTTCACGACGTTGGCGGAGGTGTTGCAGGCCAACGGGTACACCACCGCGGGCTTCTCGGCGAATCCGTTTATCACCCGGAAGCTCGGCTTCGCTCAGGGTTTCGAGCACTTTGACGCCAGCTTCGCCGCCAATGAAACGCACGGCAACGTTGTCAACGAAGCGGCGCTGAAATGGCTGGAGCAGCGCGACGAGACGAAGCCCTTCTTCTTGTACCTGCACTATATGGACGTGCACGACCCCTATAAGGCGAGCGACAAGTATGTCGAACCGCTGGTGGCCGCTGTCGCGCAGAAGCCCGAGAAGCGTTTGCTCACGGAGGGGGAGCGGAAGCGGCACATCAAGTACTTCCGCAAGTCAGCCCGTGCATATGTGAACGCGCCCGAGCACAGCTCGCTGTTCGCCTACGCTGACTACTGGCGAGCCCGCTACGACGCGGGGATTCCGCAGGTGAATCAATACCTGGACGAGCTGCGCGCCAAGCTGAAGGAGATGGGGCTTTGGGATGAGGCCTACGTCATTCTGACCGCCGATCACGGGGAATCGCTGGGCGAGCATGAGCTGTGGGCGCATGGCTTGAGCGCGCACCAGGATCAGTTGCACGTTCCGCTGATCCTGCGTTGGCCGGGGGAGCTGCCGGCGGGCAAGCGGCTGCCGCAGACCGTCCGCCTGTTCGACATCATGCCGACCTTGCTGGCGCAGCTTCAAATCGAGGTGAAGGAGGATCTGCAAGCGGAGTCATTGCTGGGACTGATCCAGAGTGAGGCGCCGCCGCCGCTCGCAGCGTTTGCCGAGGCGGTCAAGAAGCGCCCGGGGGAGAAGGCGCTCGTGTTAGGCCAGTGGAAGCTGCTGGCATACACGGATGAGAATCGCTACGAGCTGTACGACCTCGACGAGGATCCCACCGAGCAACGCGACCTCGCCGGGCAGTATCCCCAGCGGGTGGGCGAGCTGAGGCGGCTGCTGAATAAGCAGATCGAAGAGAACGACGCGCTGGGCGCGGGCGTTACGGTTCAGGAAGCCATCATGACACAGGCGGAGTTCGAACGTCTTCGCGCACTGGGCTACACAGGCGGGGAGGACGAGGAGGGCGACGAGAGCGAAACCGACGCCGAGCCGAGTATCGAGGAAGCGCCAGAGCCTTGACGGGCTCAGTTGAGATGCGCGGGCGTGTGCGCGGCGGGCTAAACGGGATCAGCGCGGTAACGGACAGACGGGCGGACATTCATGCTTGGCGAGTGAATGAAGCTTCGCGCGTAACGTTTCTTCTCAGGACCGAGACTGCGGCCTCGGTCCTTCAGCGTATGGGGCGAGAGGGGACACTCGGCCCCGTGATTATCGCGGACGGCGCGATGGGGGGAGAGGACAGTCAATGGGTAAGGCGAAGAGGACGAACTTCAGCGGGCGGGGGTTTGTGTCGGTGGCGATGACGCTGGGGTTTGTGGCGCTGGTGATTACCGGAGTGATGCTGTACATGAAGCCGGCCGGCCGGATCGCGAACTGGACCGGGTGGCGTCTGCTCGGGTTGACCAAGGAACAATGGGAGGCGCTACACATCTGTTTCAGCGCGGGGTTTCTGGTGGCGGGCGGGTTTCACATCTACCTGAACTGGCGACCGCTGCTGAACTACTTCAAGAGCCGTCTGACGCGCCGCTTCGCGCTGCGCGGCGACTGGGTGCTGGCCCTCGTGCTCTTCGGGGTGATCTGGCTCGGCACTTTGGCCGAGGTCCCCCCGTTCTCTTCCCTGGTGGCACTCAACGAGACGATCAAGAACAGTTGGGACGAGGAGAAGGGGCGGGCGCCGGTGCCGCACGCGGAGTTGTTGACGCTGGCCAAGCTGGCGACCGAAGTCGGTGCCGACTTGGATGCCGTGATCGCCAGACTCCAGTCAAAAGGGATCGCGGTCGAGTCCTCCGCGGTTGTCGTGGGCGATCTGGCTCAGGCCCACGGCCTGACGCCCAGGGAGCTGCACGACATCGCCGTCGGCCCGGCAGCCGGAGAACGTGGACCGGGCGGCGGTGCCGGACGGGGCGGGGGCGGAATGGGGCGTAAGACGCTGGCGCGCTTCTGCGCGGACGAGGGACGGGACCTCGGCATCGTACTCGAACGGTTGCGCGCCGCCGGGATCGAGGCCACTGGTGGAATGACGCTGCGGGAGATTGCCGAAGATAACGGCATGCGGCCGTTCGACCTGGTCGAGATTCTGGAGGCGGAGCCGTAGGAGCCTGTCGAAGATAGGGCCAGCCAGCTCGTGGCGGTCACTCGAGCGCTGGATGAGCTTATCAGCCTGATCGTGGTACGCCCGCAGCGAACGCCTCCACGGCGTGGGATCGAACGGGGGGTAGTCTCTGGCGATTCGGCGCAACGGACCGTAGATTGGGTGCGGGGACTCGCCGATTCGCGGGTTTCCCGGTTACACGAACGGTGGCTCATGCCGGCGAAAGCTTACCTGGCGATAGACCTGGGGGCGGAGTCCGGGCGGACAATTGTCGGCGTGCTCGACGATGAGCGCCTGACGCTGCACGAGTCGCACCGCTTCTTCCATCTGCCATGTCGGCTGCCCAGCGGCCTGCACT
>CAZDTB010000414.1:0-4427 GCA_964508075.1 uncultured Planctomycetales bacterium | reverse complement strand
CTATCACCTCTCTGCGATCTCTGCGTGCTCTGCGGTGAATTATCCGGGCTAGACGGTATGCGGGAGCCAATGGACAACGCCCGCGAAAGAGTTATCGACGAGTTGCTCGTTATGCGTTGCCAGGAGGGCGGCCGCGAGGCCTTCGATCTGCTCGTCCGCCGCTGGCAACGCCGACTCTGGCACTACGCGCGCCGCCTGACCGGCGACAGCGACGCCGCCTGGGATGTCATGCAGGAGACCTGGATCGCCATCCTCGGGCAAATACGCAAGCTCAGCGATCCGGCGTGGTTCGCGGCCTGGGCCCACCGCATCGTGCGGAACAAGTGCGTGAACCACTCTCGCAAGGCCGGCCGGCAGAGAAAGCTCGCCGAAGCCCTGGCCGAGCGACAACGGGCCAACGACGATCCGCCCCGCGAAGGTCCCGCCGCCGCGGTCGCGGACGCCCTGCGGCGACTGTCGCCCGACCGGCAGGAGCTGCTGGCACTGAAGTACGGCGCGGATCTCAACATCATCGAGATCGCCCTCGTCCTCGGCATCCCGGCGGGAACGGTCAAGAGTCGGCTGCACCACGCGCGTGAGCAACTGAGGCGAATTCTGGAAGGAGACGAGTCATGAACGCACTCGACGACGACATCAGAAAGGCACTGGCAAACGGGGAGTCCATCTACGACCTGGAGAAGGAGGCCGGCATCTTCCGCCAGTGGGCCGGCATCTTCCACGGCAAGATGCGCTGGATGGCGATCGTCGCCACCATCGAGGCCGTCGTGTTCGTCGTGCTGATCGTGCTGGCGGCGGTCGAGTTCTTCCAGACCGACGAGACCAAGTGGCAGATTCTCTACGCCACCGGCGTTCTGCTGCTGGCGGGCTTGCTGCTGCTGGTCAAGCTGTGGGGCTGGATGCAGATGAACCGCTACGCCCTCCAGCGCGAAATCAAGCGCCTGGAGCTGCGCATCCTCGAGCTCGGCAATCGGGATTAAACCGCCAAGACGCCAAGGCGCCGAGTCTTCTGTACCGTCCACCTCCGCAGCGGACGTGTGGCACAGCCGCCCTCGGCGGTGAACGGGCAGTCTTCGATTCCCGGTGCGTCGAGTCGATGACCTGGCCAACGCGGGTTCTTCGGGAGACCGTGACAATGGACAAACAGGGTCTCGAAGCGTTCCACGAAACAGCTCGGAAGCTGGACTTCATGGGCCCCATGCAATCTTTGCTGAGCGAATTCCGCCGTGGGAACGTCGCGGACAAGGATCGCGTCGAAGAAGCGTCGGCGATTCAATCTCATCTCGGAGAGCACTACGAGGCATGGGACCACGTGTTTCCAGCATTTCCCGAATGCCCCTGGAAGCGCCGCACGCTCACCTGGGAATACCACCGGGGGCGGAGAGACGCCTACCTGAAACGCCTCATCATCACCCATGTAACCGGGCACGACGATGGGAATCGTCTCATCATCAATCCCGCCGCCGTGCTCGGTCGACATGCTATATCGCTGGCCCAAGAGCTGCCTGCCTATGAAGTTGTCGGTATGGATATTGATCCCTTGGGGGAGCGCCTCTATCGATTTGTGAGCTTTTGGAAACACCACAAGCTGAAGAACTACCGATTCGTGCGCGAAAGCATCTTTGAGCCGGACCTGGAGCGACGCCCGGCCGCCGTCGTCTTTTTCGGCGCTTGTGGCTCCGTGACGGACGGATGCATGGACTACGCCATTGCCGTGAATTCACCCTTTCTGATTTGCCGGTCGTGCTGTCACGAAAACATCGGCGGCAATACGGAGATCGTGAGGCGACCGACCCCGGTCAACTGGTTTTTCGTATGGAAGAACTGGTGGTTCGCGAGAATCGAGAGGAGGCGGAGGGGCTTCTACTTCTCCGACCGTTACCTGAGGGACGCGTACCCGAGAAGCCAGGCGGCCCGGGGAATCATGGACTCCGAGACGATCATCGCGATCGCCCGGAATTCGCCGGACAGTGACATTTGCCGCAGCATCATCGATCTCGACCGATGCCTGTTCCTGCGCGAGAAGGGCTACGATGTCATGTGCCGCGAGGAGCTCTTCTTCGCTCACGTCAACAAGTAACACCGGAATTGAACCGCCAAGCCGCCAAGAGCGCCAAGTTGACACACAGAAGGTAGTGCTCTGTCACAGGCAGATTTGTGCGTAGCGTCGGCCCCCCGCGGCCGACGTAGAAGAGTAGGTTCCGCCGTGCGGACCACCACGTCCTGTAGCGTCGGCCCCCTGCGGCCGACGTAGAAAAGCAGGCTCCGCCGTTCGGACCGTCACGCTCTGTAGCGGCCCGCGCCCCCCGCGCGGCCGACCTGCCGCCCGGGCCCCGTACCGGCCGAGACGTAGCGCCCCGCGCCCCGCACGGCCAACCTGCCTGCCCCCGCACCGCCCGACATGTGCCGGTCGGGCCCCGCATCGGCCGTGCTAATTTCTCCCGGACATTGCAACGGTGCCCAAGAGCGATGCACTCGACGCCCTTCTAGAAGCACTTATGCTACGCTGGGGCTTTAATCCTCGCGCAGCCGTTCCACGAACTGGGCAGTATGTTGGGCGTACGCAAGCAAGTCGTCATAGGTTAGGAACCAGATCGCAGGTACAAGGCGCTGCTTGGCATACAGCTTGTCCATACCAGCTGCCTAGCGTCGTTTCGGGCTACATAGGCGCACTCTTCGCAGCAGAGATTCCAGCTTGGCCGCAACCTCCTCGTCCTCGCAGGCGCGGTTAGCCATTAGATTGTTCGCAATCTCACGCACCCCGCGAAGTCGCCATTCGTCGTACGAAGTGGGGTCGTTGTCAGCAAAATACTTCAGGACTTTTTCAGCCACCATCGCATGATTCGCGCGCGGGAGCTGCGGCGACTCTCGCGCGATTGTGCGGCGCAGTTTCTGCTCACCGTATTGGCCGTTGGCAAACTTCCGCTCGAATGCCCAGTACAGCGAGCGTTCGATTATCTCACCGTACTCATCGACGGCGAGGTGGGTTCCCAAGTGGATCAGTCGGTCCAATAGGCTGCTGGCCGGAAATTCCAATCGCGACTCCTCGGATTCCGACAGGTGGAGAACCTTCTGAATGATTAGACGCCGTTGGCCGGCAGGCCTATCGGCAAACTCGCTTGCGGTCATTCCAAGCAGCGTGGTGTCCAGGTCACTGAGCCGACCCTCCGACAGAACTTTCGAAAGCGGTTGCCGTGTCCGCAACGCGCCGGTCAACCGTGAAGCAAATGCCGTCGCATCGGCAATGCGTTCCCCGTGCGGCTTCATGCAGTCCTGAACAAGCTCGTCAATTGCAGGGGGAATGACTTCGTTGATTGTTGCAAGAGGTTTGTATTCACCTTGTGGGACAGGCGATCCAGCCAAGGCTTCATATAGGCACACTCCAAGGCTGTAGACATCCGTCTCGTGATCTACTGTCTGACCGGCCATCTGTTCGGGCGACATATACCCCGGAGTTCCAATCGCGTGCCCCTTACCTGTGACGCGCTCGGCCTGATCGTCAGTCAGGGCAATTCCGAAATCGACCAAGCAACAGTCCTCATCGCCCGTGCGAATGATAATATTCTTTGGCTTGACATCGCGGTGGACGATGCCCAGCGAGTGTGCGTGGCTGAGGGCGGAAGCCAGTTGCGTGAACCATTGCCGTGCCAGGTCCACGTTCGCAGGTCCCTCGTCCTGAAGGTACCGGTGCAACGTTCTCCCTGCGATGTGCTCGAAGATGATCTGGAAGTGAGGTGGCTCGTCGCCGACAGCCTCCGGATCCTTAAAGAACACATCATAGATGGCCGGAATCGCCGGGTGCGACATTTTCGCAAGGACGCGGGCTTCTTGATGAAAGCGCTTCCTTTCTGGTTCACGCAAAGCCATGATTGGATCGAGTATCTTTACCGCGATATCTCGCTCGAGCCACTTGTCGCGGACGCGGACCACTCGGCCGAATCCGCCCTCTCCCTTCGTGTCTAACGACTCATAACGGGTGGGCAGGTACATAAGGTACGACTCCTTCGTCACACCGGCAATTTCGCACGGGGCATATGGAACACCCATACGGGCTCGCCGATCGGGCGGTAATCGGGGATGCGCGTCCTCCTATGTTGCTGATTCGCAAATGTCGCCGACGGGCCCCAGCCGGAGGCCCCCATATCATCGAACAGCATCCAAACATCCCTAGTGTTGCAGGGACCTTGCCCCAAGCAGAAACACAACGTGCGGTGCCCGGGGAGCCCGGACCGACACAAGGCTCGCCCCGCTCCGGAGCGGACCCCTTGGGAGACCTTGCCCCGTTATCCTGGTGAACGTCAGCCATGTAAGCCGCGCTCAGATAAATTTGGCCGTTTTCGAAAAAAAGGCGCCACAGACGTGTGCCACTGCTCTGGAGAGGATTTCGCGCCCGGGAGCGCGCACGTTGCGCTAACTCTATAGATAGTCCA
>CAZDTB010000413.1:0-4430 GCA_964508075.1 uncultured Planctomycetales bacterium | reverse complement strand
GGCCGGCGGGCGGGCTCCCAAGGCCGTGCTGATGATCAGCAGCTATCTCCCGGAACTGCTCGGCATCTGTGATCGCATCGCCGTGATGTGGCGCGGACGGCTGGGGCCGGCACGGCCCGTCGGCGAGACCGACGAGCGCAAGATCATGCTCGAAGCGACCGGGGCGGAGGCCGTATGAGCGAACCAGGCACACTGTCCCACGCCCCGGCCAACCGTTCTTCCCAGACGGTGGCGCTGCTCAGCAAGCTGGGCCCGCTGATTGGCCTCATTTTTGTCTGGGCGCTGTTCGCGGCGTTGAAGGGACATGATTTCATCAAGTGGGACAACCAACGGCTGATGCTGCTCCAGACCGCCGTGGTGGGCACCGCCGCGATGGGCGCGACGCTCATCATTATCTCCGGCGGAATAGACCTCTCGGTTGGATCGTCGATCGCGCTCGGCACGATGGTGGTCGCGTTGCTGCTGGACGCCGGCGTGCCACCGCTGGGCGCCGCGCTCGGGGGAGTCGTCGGCGGGATGGCCTGCGGAGTCGCGATCGGAGGGGCGGTGGTCGGGCACGTCGGGCGCGTGGCGGCGGTAATCCTGGCAGCCATGACGGTGGTGTGGTCGTGGGACACCATCGGGCTGATCGGGGCGATCGTGGCCGCGGTATGCGTGTTCGCCGCCGTCCTGGCCTTCAACGAATTCGTGCTGAAACGCGTGCCGCTGGCGCCGTTCATCGTGACGCTGGGCATGTGGGGAGCCCTGCGGGGAACCGCCAAGGGGCTCGGCGACAACCAGCCGGTTTACCCGGACGACGCCGGTTGGATCAGCGACCTGATGGCCGTCTCCCCCAGCGGGATCGGCGCCGTCCTCCCACCGGGGGTGTGGGTCCTGCTCGTCCTGGCCGTGATCATGGCCGGCATGCTGCGCTATACGCGCTTCGGCCGCCACATCTTCGCCATCGGCTCCAACGAACAGACCGCCCGCCTCTGCGGCATCCATGTCGAGCGCACCAAGCTACTGATCTACACGATCGGCGTCGGCTGTGCCGGACTGGCGGCGTTGCTGCAGTTTTCGTATCTCTCGATGGGCGACCCGACCACCGCGGAAGGGTACGAGCTGAAGGTCATCGCGGCGGTGGTTATTGGCGGCGCCAGTCTCGCCGGCGGTGAGGGCTCCATCCTGGGCACGCTCGTCGGCGCCCTGATCATGACCGTGGTCGACAACGGCTGCACCAAGCTCGGCCTGGAAAACTGGGTTCAGGAGATCGTCACCGGCGCGATCATCGTCGCGGCGGTCACGCTCGACCGGCTGCGGCATCGCCGGGTGACATGATCGGATATGATGTCGAGGATCGCCTCACGTACGGATGTCGGACGCGGAAGTCCGACGCTATGAGAAACTTGGTGTTCAATGGTTTCTTCAAACAAGGGGTTTTTCAGCCATGTTTAGTTTCACGCCAAGACTGCTCAGTCTGCTAACGCTGCTCGTGATTGTCTGTACCGGATGTCAGCAGGGAAGGACCAAAGCCGTGACCCCCAGCTTCAAAGATGATCTGGCGTTCCTGAAGACCTACACCGACGTAATCGCGTTGGGCGACGACGAGCATGGACCACGTGTGGCCGTCGTTCCGCAGTACCAGGGCCGCGTGATGACCAGCACCACCGGCGGGCCCGGCGCCGCCGGCTTCGGCTGGATTAACAAGGAGCTGATCGCCGCGGGCGAGATCAAGCCGCATATCAACGTCTTCGGCGGCGAGGACCGTTTCTGGCTCGGCCCGGAGGGCGGGCAATTCTCGATCTTCTTCAAGTCCGGCGACAAGTTCGACCTCGAGGATTGGCAGACGCCGGCCGTGATCGACACCGTGCCCTACAAGGTGACGGATCGCAGCGCCCGCGAGGTCTCGTTTCGGCACGAGACCGGCATCGTGAACTACTCGGGCACGCAGTTCGACGTCCGGATCGACCGAAGCATCCGGCTGATTGACGACGAGCGCTGCGCGAAGCTGCTGGGGCTCAAGTCGATGCCGGACGTTGAGACCGTCGCGTACGAGTCGGACAACACGCTCACCAACCGCGGGAACGAGGCGTGGACCAAGGACGGCGGCGCGCTGTCGATCTGGATCTTGGGCATGTTCCGCCACTCCGACGAGACGACGGTCGTGATCCCGTATCGCACCGGCCCAGAGGAGAAGCTCGGATCGATCGTGAACGACGCCTACTTCGGGAAAGTGCCGCCCGACCGGCTCGTGGTGGGCGATGGCGTAATGTACTTCAAAGGTGACGGCAAGTACCGCAGCAAGATCGGCGTCCCGCCGCAACGCGCCACCGGCGTTCTGGGCAGCTACGATGCCGCCGGTCACGTGCTGACGATTGCTCAGTACACGCAGCCGGCCGGCGTGACCGACTACGTCAACTCGATGTGGGAGTTGCAGGAGCACCCGTTCGCCGGCGACGCCGTCAACAGTTACAACGACGGCCCGCCGGCGCCCGGCGAGCCGCCGCTCGGCCCGTTCTACGAGCTGGAGACCTCCTCGCCGGCAGCGTTCCTGGCGCCGGGCGGCAGCATCAAGCACGTTCACCGGACGTTCCATTTTCGGGGCACGGTGGATCAGCTAGACATGATCAGCCGGACGGTGTTGGGAGTCTCGATAGACCAGATCGAGCACGCGTTTGACTAGCTTGCGGGCAGTGGCACGCGGCTACGTCGGGCACGGAGACCCGGCGGTACATTGGGCCCTCGCTGGCGCTTCGGGTTCTGATTTGGGGGCGTGCGGCAGGGCAGCCCGGCCGATTGGTACGGGCACCCGTTGTTTGATTTGGGGAACTGGTTAGCACGAAAGGAGTGCGGCCTATGTGCCAGCAGGAGTCCGATGACACGCAGCCATTCAAAACACACTGCTGCCCGAGTAGCCACAAGCCGGGGGCGGCCAGCTCTGGCATCACGCGGCGGGACTTCCTGGGAACTGCCGCGCTGGGCGGGATCGCGTTGACCGGGCTGTCCTGGCCGGCCCTGGCCGGAAGCCAGCCGAAGCTGCCGTCGGCGCCTTCGCGGCGCAGTCTGGTGGTCAAGCCGATCTTCGTTTACGCCACGTACACGCCCGCGCCACAGCGGAGTTGGCGGTCTTGGGGTGGGATTCAGACTCAGGAAGATGCCGACCAGGAAATCCTGCGAATCAAGGCCGAATTAGACAAGCTGCAGGCAGCAGCCGATTTTCCGCTCAAGTTTCTACCTCTCACGCCGGTGCGCAATGTGGAGGAGGCATCCGCCATCGCGGACGTCGGCACGGCTGACGTACTGCTGGTATACGCCGCCGGCGGGTGGATGAACGTATTCGACGCCCTCGGCAAGCTGGGCAAGGACGTGATCTTCTTCGTCCGCCACCAGTCCGGTCCGGTGTACCTCTGGTACGAAATCATCAGCCCGCGCTACCTGCGCCAACACACCGACGATCTGAAGGTGCCGGGGATCGACTTCCAGGACGTCGTCGTCGACGACCAGGACGAGGTTCTCTGGCGGCTGCGGGCCCTGTGCGGACTGCGTAACAGCGTCGGCGGCCGGATCGTCGCCGTGGGTGGGCCCGCGGGCTGGGCGCAGCCAAGCGAGACGATCGTCGACCTGGCGCGGAAGCGCTGGAAGCTCGACATCCGCACCGTCTCTTACGACGAGCTGGGCAAGCTGATCAAGGCGGCCCGCCAGGACCAGACGGCGGTGGCTCTGGCGCGTCGACGGGCCGAGGAATACCTGAAGCTGCCAGGGACCACGCTGGAATGCAAGCGCGAGGCGGTCGACAACGCGTTCCTGCTGGAGCACATCTTTCGGGCGTTGATGGCGGAGGCCGATTGTCGGGCTATAACGATCAACGAGTGCATGGGCACGATCATGCCGCTGGCCGAGACGACCGCGTGTCTGCCACTGAGCACGCTGAACGACGACGGCTATCTGGCGTTCTGCGAGTCCGACTTCGTGGTGATCCCCTCGGGAATCCTGCTGGGCAACATTGCCGGCCGACCGCCGTTCCTCCAGGATCCGACCTATCCGCATCACGGCATCATCACGCTCGCGCACTGCACGGGCCCGCGGAAGATGGACGGCCGGACGCTCGAGCCGGCCCGGATCATGACGCATTTCGAGTCGGACTACGGCGCGGCCCCGAAGGTCGAGATGCACGCGGGACAACAGGTGACCATGATCGCCCCCGACTTCAAGGCCGAGCGCTGGATGGGGCTGTCGGGCGAGATCATCGCCCACCCGTTCCTGCCGATCTGCCGCTCTCAGATCGAGGTCCGTTTTGATGCCGAGACCAACCAGGTTGCCGAGCGCATGCCCGGCTTCCACTGGATGCTGGTCTACGGCGACTACCGTCGCGAGGTGGGTTATGCCCTGAAGAAGATCCCCATCGAGTGGGACTTCCTGGGATAATGTTGTTCTACTGCATCCGGCACGGC
>CAZDTB010000412.1:0-4453 GCA_964508075.1 uncultured Planctomycetales bacterium | reverse complement strand
AGCCACGAGATGCTGCTGCTGCGGCTGTCGCCGGTGTCGTAGCACGCTGCGCGTTCGTTGGGTGCCACTGGCGGCTTGCCCGCCAGTGTCGCACGGGCAGGCAAACACGGGCGGACAAGCCGCCCGTGGCACCCGATCTTTTTTTGAAACCGCTCTAGCAGGACGGGTTCTCGATCGGGAGCTTGGCGCCCGTATCATCGAGCCAGACGGTGAGCTTTGCGTCAAGCTCTCGGACCTTCTCGGGCATCCGCTCCGAAAGGTCGTTCAACTCGCCCAGGTCATCCCTGAGGTTGAACAACTCGAACGTCTTGCCCTGATAGCGCTTGATCAGCTTCCAGTCCCCGGCGCGGACGATGCTGTACGGCACGATCAGACCCTCGGGCCACAGCCGCCGATAGTGCGGAAAATGCCAGTAAATCGCGTCGCGTTCCAGCACGCCGGTCTCCGTCAGCAGCGGCGTCAGATCCTCTCCGTCGATCTTTCGATCGGCCGGAGGTTCCAGGCCGGCGGCCCGCAGGATGGTCGGGAAGTAATCGACACTGGTGACCGGGACGCTGCACCACGACCCGGGTCGCACGACGCCGGGCCAGCGGATAATCAGCGGCACACGGATACCGCCCTCGTATGGGAAACCCTTGCCTAAGCGTAGCGGCGCGTTATTCGTCGGGCCGTCTTCCTCTGCGTACGTGGACAGTCCGCCGTTGTCCGACGTGAAGATGATCACGGTGTCTTCACTCAGCCCAAGCTCGTCGAGCGTCTTCGTGACGCGGCCGACGCCGTCGTCAACGCTATGCACCATCGCGGCGTAGGTGGGATTCTTCTGGTGCGTGGGCGGCTTGGCCGCGTACTTGGCGATCAGCTCCTCCTTGGCCTGGACGGGCGTGTGCACCGCGTAGTGTGCCAAATACAGGAAGAACGACCGATCGCGATTCTCTTTGATAAACTCGACCGCCTCATCCGCCTCACGATCCGTCAGGTACTCGCCTTCGCGTCGCGGCGTCAAGGTCGGGATATAGCCCTGATACTCATTGTAGTAGGGGTCGAAGTAGCTCGGGGGGTGGCCGAAGCCGCAGCCGCCGACGTTCTGGTCAAAGCCCTGGTTGAGCGGGTACCAGTGCTCCAGGCCGAGGTGCCACTTGCCGACGTGGCACGAGGTGTAGCCGGCCGGCTGGAGGGCTTCGGCCAGCGTGACCTCGCTCAGCTCCATCCACCACGGGTTGCGCGGACAACGCAGCTTGCGATCGATGCCGTCGTCGGCGTTGACGTATTCGGGCAATTCCTCGTCGGGCGCCGGCATTCGACCACCCGGGAAGCCGGCGCGGATCCAGTCGGTCACCCCAACGCGGGCAGGATATCGCCCGGTGAGCACGGCGGCACGCGTGGGGGAACAGACCGCACAGGCCGCATAGGCGTTGGTGAAGCGCATACCTTGCGAGGCCAGCCGGTCGATGTGGGGCGTTTCGTAGTATCGGCTGCCGAAGCACGAGACATCGGTCCAGCCCAGATCGTCGACCAGGACAATGACAAAGTTCGGCGGGCGCTTTCGGGCGCTACGTGCGGCTCCGATCCTCGCCGGGCTACGACAACCTGACAGTCCAGACATGACGCCTCCCGCCGCACCGGCGGCGAGCAGCTTCAGAAACGTTCGCCGGTCGGTCGGATTACGGAAAGCTCCGGCTTCAGACCAGTCTGCGTTCATGCTAAGATTCCTCCCTGCGGGGCACCTTGCCAATATATCGGCAGCAGGATTGCCCGTGCAATCGGCGTCGCTGCGGGTTGGTCCATCTGCAAGCGTAGCGGATGAGCAATACCCCCCGATTCGGCGGGCGGCGAATCCGGCGGCGATGAGAACACACGCTCAATGAAGAGAGGATACGCGATGAGATACATAGCCTTGCTTGGTTTAGCCCTATTGGCTTCGCCGGCGTGGTCGGCGGACGAGCCGATCGCAGTCGGAGCCTGGTTCACAGATGCACAGACAAAAGACAGTGTTCGACTGCCCAAGCCCACGGACGCTTTGCCGGAGGTGGCCGGCACGGCCGAGCGGGGCGTTGAACTTGATCACGCCATCCCGATAGATAACCCGCTGCTGCGCCGAGGCAACGGCTACATTGGCTGCTGGATCCAGCCGAAGTGGGACGGCAATGACGGCGCGATGCACCGAATTCTAAGGATCGGCGACGCGGAGCGCAATGGCCTTCTGGTCGAGAAAGCCGCCACCGGAATGCTGCGGTTCGTGATGGCGTCACCGGAGGGCGTGACGGCGGCACGCGCCGACGTTTCCCACTGGAAGGCGGGCGAGTGGCATCACGTCGTGATCAGCTGGTTCTCCAAAGAGGATACCCCGATCGGCCTGCCGCTCTGGATCGACCGCTTGGCCGTCGCCGGCCCGATCGCGGGACGAAACACCTTCCTCAACCCCGCGGCGATGCCCGACCGGCGAGTCTGGATCGGCGACGCGTCGTCGGACGCGGTGATGGACGAGCTGATCTTTCGCGAGCGTTTGAATGCGGAAGGGTCCGAAGGACAGAAGGCGATCGTGTATCGCGACTATTTTCGAACGGCGCCTTACGCTGCGGTCAAGATCACGCCCGAGGCTTTGCGCGTGCCCTCTGACCGCCGCGTCGTCGCCGGCCACGAGAAGCAGTTCGGCCTGCTCGCCAGGCTCGGTGAGCGATTCGAGTACGTCACGGATTACGCCGTGCGCTATGGTCAGTGGGGCAACTTCGACGCCAAGCCATTTATAACCTGGACAACCTCGGACGAACAGGTTGCGACCGTCGACGAGAACGGCATGGCGACCGGTCACACGCCGGGCCGCTGCCGCTTGACCGCCGAGTTCCGCGAGATGCGCGCCACGTACGAAGTGCAAGTGATCTCGCCGGAGCAACCGGACTTGGTGCTGCAGTTCGTCGAGCGACTACCGCGCTATGAGATCAACCGCATCAAGAACCGGCCGGAGCCGGGCGATCGCGTGGAATCGGTCGTGCATCTCGAGAACTTCGGCTACGAGACGGTGCCCGCGGGCGTGCGCGTGCGCTTCGAACTGATTCCTGACCGCAACCGCAACTTCCGCCTGGACCCAGACGAGCGGCCGGTGGTCAGCGAGGAGCTAACGATCGACGAGGCTCTGGCACCGCGCCAGCCGCGCGAAGTTCGCTTTGCCTGGGATTGGCCGGCCGAGCCGGTCTGGGTCCGCGTCTCGCTTGATCCGGAGGATCGGATCGCGGAGATTTGCGAGGCGAACAACCAGCGCTGCGAGCTCAACATCGCCCGCCCGATGAAGTGGGCCTACGATGGAAGCCGGCTCGAGCAGTGGTACAACGATCGCGAGATCAACCACGTTGGCTCGTTCTGCCACTATGACTGGATCAACGCGCAGTGCGACCGCTTCAACGTCCTGCTGCGCGAAACCGTCGGCCCCACCACCTCGCCGAACGGCATCGAGGATGCGCTGCGCTCCGACAAGTTCTTCGCTTCCATCGAGGACGCCGACTGGCGCGAGCAACCCTGGGAGAAGGCCAACAAGTGGTTCGACGGCGGTTTTCCCGTGCGCGAGCCGGTCAACCGGATGGCGATCGACGCCGCCATCCTGCACGAATTCGGCCATACCTGCGTCGCGCTGCCAGACCTGTACGGCTATCCGGTGCGTCCCGATAACGTGCTCCTGAAGGATGAAAACGGGGATTACTACGGGGGCTCGGATCTGCTGCCGGTCGTCCACGGCGACATGCTGCCGTTCACCTCAGCGATGGGCGTGCCCTGCGGCGTGGGCTATTCCCCACTGATGGACGGTTGCCACCTGTGGCTGCACCCGGCTCACGCGGGCCAGGTGCAGCACGTCACCGGCTTGCGCGGGCAGCGCTTCTGGGGCTTGCCTGGTCGGATGATTCCTGTCTGGGAGCACATCCTCCAGGTGTTCGACATCAATGACCAGCCGCTGCCGAACGCCGCCGTATATGCCTACCAGGCGGTGCAGACCAAGGCTCAGGATGCCGCCGCCAAGTACTTCGTGGATCGGCCGAAATTCGTGGGGCACACGGACGAGGAGGGCGCTTTCCGATTTCCGAAGAAGACCGACAAAGTCTGGGACGATCCGGAGACCGACGTCGTGGAGGGTGAGCACCCGGTCTGGAACCCGTTCGGCGGCGCAGTGAGAAAGAAGGACTGGCCGTTCTTCGATGTCGCGTTCACACCCAACGTCTGGCGCGTGGAAGGTCTGCTGCTGTTGAAGATCGTCAGCGGCGACCAGACCGAGTTCGCCTGGCTGTGTCTGACCGACCTCAACGAGGCGTTTTACCGCGGCGAGCGGCTGCGCAGCGTTTATCCCGTGCGAACCAGCCTGAGGCCGACTTCGGAGAAGACGCGGCTCGTTCGCCCCGAGATCCCCGAGGCGATTCGCGAGACCAATCTGCTTCCCGTCGCGGTGACCGACGAAGAGCTGACCGTCTCG
>CAZDTB010000411.1:0-4469 GCA_964508075.1 uncultured Planctomycetales bacterium | reverse complement strand
CAGTGAGATGACCTACGAGGACGGCGACCTGGACGGCGACGGCGACGTGGATCTGTCCGACCTGGCGGCATTGCTGGCCGTTTACGGCACGGAGTGTCCGTAGCCCTTGACTACGCAAAAGCCTCGTACGAGCGCCGCCGCGTCCCATCGCTGCGGCGTTCGGTTTGTTGTTCAAGCGTGCGCGAGCCTGCGGCCACGCCGGGGATCCGCTTTCCGCCCAAGCCCAAGCCCGACGGGTTTCTCCGCATCGTGGACGGTGACAGCGTGGTATCCGTGGACCTGGGTGCAGACGAACAGTCGCCCTACTAAGGCCCGGCCCGGGCACCTCGGAAGCCAGTGCATTCACGCATCGCGGCGCTGCCGGGTCAGCGATCGGCGTCTGACCGCGTCAACAGGACACGTAAGGCCGCACGGCGGAAGTCGTTATCCAGGCTCTCGTCCGCGCGCAGGTGGTCGGCAACGTCGAGCGGGTCGGTGAACTCTTCCAGGAGACGGTCAACCAGCGGTTCAGCTTCGCGGCGGAGCTTCTTGGCTTGCTGAATCTGGCGCCAGCGCTCGGCCGGCGATACAGAATCCCAGACGCGGACGGTGCCGTCGCCCGAGCCGGAGGCCAGCATCGTGCCGTCGGGACTGAAAGACACGGAGTGGACGTAGCTGGTGTGCCCGTGCAGCTCGATGACCTCTTCATACGTCTCCGCGTCCCAGATCCGGATGGTACCGTCATTACCGCCGGAGACGATGCGGGCTCCGTCGGGACTGTAGTTGACCGAATAGACATTGCCGGTGTGGCCGTTCATCGTTGCCAGTTCCGCACCGCTATCCACTTCCCAGACCCTGACGAGCTGATCCTCGCCACCGGAGACGATGCGGCTTCCGTCAGGACTGAATGCCACCGCGAAGGCCCGACCGTTGTGCTTAGCGGGGAATTCTTTGATCTCGCGCGTCGAAACGTCGGCGATGCAAATGTCGCCGGCGTCGGTGCCCCATACCAGATGCGAACGATCGCGACTCAACGCGAATTGTTCACCCGCATGCGGGGCCATCTTGGCACCTCCCGCTACGATACGACCACATTGACGCCACAGGGTTTCCTCATTCACGTTCCTAATGATTTCGAAGTGGGTCTCGTCAGTGGCGCTTCTAGGAGCGGTCAGGCGCAGGCCGGTGGCCGAGTCCCACACCGACAGATCTTCCGGCTGTGACCTGTCGAATGCCACCAGTCGGGTTCCATCGGAAGTGAAACCCATCACTTTGTAACACCAAGTTGCAGCGAGTATGGCGAGCGGCTCACCGGTCAGTGCGTCCCAGAGCCGCACGGTGTCGTCCCATGAGCTTGAGGCAATCAGCGAACCATCGGGGCTGAACGCGACAAGGTACACGTATCTCTGGTGGCCCCGCAGGACTTGGACGGCGTCGTGCCGCCATGCCCATAGGCGCGCTTCGGCGGAGGATCCGGCTGCAAGCAAGGAGCTGTCCTCGGCAAACACGAGAGAGGCTGCGTTGCCGCCCACAAGCACACGCAAGACCTGCCCGGCTGTGGAATCCCAGATTCGGGTCGTGCCGTCGGCGGACGAACTCGCGAGGTATTCACTGTCCGGTGAGAAGGCGACAGCTGTGACACCTCCGGTGTGCCCGTAAAGCAAACTGAGTGTCTCGAGCGTGGAAGAATCGAGAATGCGAATCATTCCTTCGGCTTGCCCCAGCGCCAAGCGGGTGCCATCGGAACTGAATGCCATCGACAGGCAGCCGTCAAGGAAAAACTGCTGAGCGACCAGATCACCCGCGACCGAATAAACGCTCAGATAGACGTGCGCTCCCTCTTTCAGGTGAGCGACCGCAACACGCTCGCCATTCTTGTCGAATGCAACGATGTCTGCGAAAGTCGCCGAGACGCCGCTGTGAAACCGAACTCGGTTCGTCGTCACCTCTCTCAGCACCAGGCCGTCTTCGCGAGACATGGTCGCGATCAGCAAACCGTCGGGACTGAGGCGCGTTTGCCGAACGTCGGTGGGGGTGGCCGACAACTCGAGCAAACGGTCCTTCGTTTCTACGTCCCACACAACCAGCTTCTCTTCCGTGGGAATGATCGCCGCTAGGCGCGATCCGTCCGGCGACAGATTTGGCACAGTCAGCCCGCCCGGCGCCGAGAAGACTGCCCGCACGTCGCCGGATTCCAGGTCAACCAGCTCGATGGTGCCGCCACGCTCCAGCGCGGCGACCAGCGTGCCATCCGCACGCCGTGCGATCGTCGCGGCAAGCTCATTTTGTCGGCCCCCTGCGTATGCGGCGCAGTGCGACTCAAGACGTGCCACCAGATGACGCCACTCCCAACCGCGATACTCCGGCGGTGCAGAGCGCAGGTGGGCCAATGCCTTGAGCGGGTCCGTGCCACTCACACCCTCGGCAGCCGCCAGACTGAAACGGTAGGCCTCGCGGCGCGCGGCGGTTTCGCCGCGCAGAGCACGTGTGGCCAAGGTCAATGACGAGATGATTCCGGCGACCAGAACGACGAACGTCAGTGCCAGGCCGGCGACCAGCCCCTTGTTTCGTTTGGCGAACTTGCGGAGCTGATAAAACGTGCTCGGCGGCCGAGCCGTGATCGGCTCGTTCGCCAGGTAACGGTGGATGTCCACCGCGAGTTCCGCGGCGGACTGGTAGCGGCGTCCGGGGTCCTTCTCCAACGCCTTGCCCACAATCGTCTCGATGTCGCCTCGAAACACCGGTCGAATGGAGCCGAGATGCGTCGGCTCATCCTCACGGATCACGCGCGCCGCCTCGGGAATCGACTTGTGCCGCAGGTCGAACGGCAGACGTCCGCCGAGCAGTTCGTACAGGATGACGCCGAGGGCATAAATGTCGCTCCGAGCGTCCAACTGGCGTGTGTCACCGGCGACCTGCTCCGGGCTCATGTACGGCACGGTCCCGATGAGCTGACCGACGTTGGTCTGCAACGTCGTCATCTGGATGTCGGAGTCCGTCGCGCGGGCCACGCCGAAATCCAGCACCTTCGGCTGACCGAGCATCGCGAACCGGCCTCTTTGGCCGACCGAGGACAACGTGGGCTCGTCCACAACCAGGATGTTGTCCGGTTTCAGGTCACGATGAATGATGCCTTTCTGATGCGCATGGTAGACGGCGTCGCAGACACGCGCGACCAGCTCGAGCCGCTCGCGCGTGCCGAGGTCGTGCTGCTCCGCGTAGCGGCGCAGCTCGACACCGTCCACGTACTCCATCGCGAAGTAGGGCTGACGACCGGCCTGTGTGTCAATCGCGCCGGCCTCGTAGATCTGCGCGATGCCGGGATGCTGAAGCCGGCCAAGCAGATCCGCTTCCTGCTGGAAGCGACGCAGCAGACTGCGCGACATCACGCCCGGTCGAATCATCTTGAGCGCGACGTGACGCCGCGGATGGTCCTGCTCGGCGAGGTACACGGTTCCCATACCCCCCGCGCCAATCCTCTCCATGATGCGATAGCCGCCAACGGTCTCGGGGAGCGGGAATGGTGGAGGGGTTAGCTTGGAGGCGGCGGGCGCGGCCTGGTCGGCTTCGACCGCCTGAGCCAGCAACTCGGCCCCTAGACCGACCTTGGCATCGCTGAACGCGTCATGGCCGTCGTGGTCGTGCGACAGCAGCGATTCCACCTCGCGGCGCAGCTCCTCGTCACCTTCACTGGCTCGGTCCAGAAAGGCCCCGCGCGCATCCGGATCAAGCTCGGCAGCCTGACCAAAGAGCTCCTCGACACGCTGACGACGGGCTTCGTTCACCCCGAAGCATCCCCACTCAATTCCCGGCGCAGCCAGGCCCTGGCCATGCGCCATTTGCGCTCGACGGTGGACTCGGACATGCCCAGGACATGCGCAGCCTCCTCCACGCTGAGTCCGGCCAGAAACCGCATCTCAATGATTCGCGCCTGTTCGGGGTAGATATCCGCCAGCTTGGCCAGCGCCTCATCCAGCGCGATCAGGTCGATCTGGCTCTCGCCGTTGGCGGGCGTCTCCAGTCCCAAAAGCGTGACGCGATGCTGCCCGCCGCCCCGTTTGGCGGCGCGCTTTTGCCGGGCGTGTTCGGCCAGGATCTGGCGCATGGCGCTGGCGGCCACGGCGAAGAAATGGGCGCGGTCCTTCCAATCGGCTCGCTCGCCTTCGACCAGCTTCACGTATGCCTCGTGTACCAGCGCGGTGGGCTGCAGCGTGTGATCGCCGCGCTCGTTCACAAAGTAGCTGCCCGCCAGGGCGCGCAAATTTTCGTACACCAGCGGGAGCAGTTTCGCCGCGGCTGACTTCTCGCCGCGGGCCGCTTGCGCGAGAATCCTGGTTACGTCAATCGGAGAAGGGGTGTCCATCTCATATAAGTCGAATCAGGGCCATTGATTAGATTACACTCATCTTACAGATCCGCATCGCCAAACTCAACGTGGAACCGGGAGATCAGGCGGTGACCAGAGCCGCTGGGCGACTCTGGCGCGCATG
>CAZDTB010000410.1:0-4470 GCA_964508075.1 uncultured Planctomycetales bacterium | reverse complement strand
CGTGCTCGATCCGGCGTTGGTCCGCCCGGGCCGTTTTGACCGCCAGGTCTACGTGCCGCTACCGGACGTCAAGGGTCGCTTCGAGATCCTCAAGGTCCACGCGAAGAACGTAAAGCTCGAAAAGCCGATCGAGTCCAAGTTGCAGCGCCTGGCCCGCGCTACGCCGATGTTCAGCGGGGCCGACCTGGCCGCGATCATCAACGAAGCGGCTCTGCTGGCAACGCTGGCCAGCAAGGACTCCGTCGATCTCGACGACCTCGAAGAGGCCCGCGACAAGATCAAGTGGGGTCGCGCCAAACGCAGCCGCGTGGTCGAGGACAAGGACCGCGAGCTGACCGCCTACCACGAGGCCGGGCACGCCGTCGTCCAGTCGCTCCTCGAACACACCGACCCCGTCCACAAGGTCAGCATCATCCCGCGCGGCCCCTACGGCGGCGCGACGTTCTCGCTGCCCGAAAAGGACCGCGCCACGGTCAATCGCTCATTTGTCGAGGACACGCTGCGCGTCTTGTGCGCCGGGCGAATCGCCGAGGAACTGCTGGGCCACGATACCAATTCCGGTGCCGAGGGCGACATCCGCCAGGCCACGCAGATGGCCCGCCGCATGATCACCGACTGGGGCATGAGCGACCTGCTCGGGTTCGTCTACTACGGCGAAGAAACGCCACACCTGGGCATGTTCGACCTCAGTGGCAACAAGGAGCACTCCGGCAAGACGGCGGAGACGATCGACCAGGAAGTCAAGCGGATCATCGACCAGGCCTACGCCGACACCCGCCAACTGCTCGATCAGAACCGCGACAAGCTCGAAGCCGTCGCACAGGCCCTGCTGAAGTACGAAACCCTCGACGGGGATGAGGTGCGCCGCCTGCTCGACGGCGGGACCATCGATCGGCCGACGGTGGCCGACCTGATCGCAGAGGAGCGGGAGCACCGCCGGGCCGACACACCGCCGGTTGCCCGCCCGGTCGAGCAGCCCCCCGACAAAGAAGCCGGCCCGCTCCCCAGCCCGGCGTAATCCGGCACGCGCCCCCCCGACTTGAATGCGGCGGTCACGCCCGTGCAGTCTGGGACGAGATGCCCGAGTCACGCGGTCTGGGTTGCTGGTTCGAAGTGCAATGTCCCCATTGCCGCGTTTTTTCTCCAGTTTGAAAGCTCTTTTGCCCGAGATTACCACTTGCACGGGATTTGCTGCTCCGGGTATACGTCAATAGACGGAACTTGTGGCCGGACCGTGGGTGCCAACTCACCATGTACTCCGTGAACGGTGCCCCATTCCGTCGGGGTGGTGTATCGAGGATCGCTGCGGCCCATGAATACGATTAAGCCGGTGAGCCTGAATCTGAATGTCCGGGGGCTGGGCCAATCCGCCACTTTGGCGATCAACGAGCGCTGTCGTACCCTGATCCACGAGGGAAGAACGGTCTGCGGTTTTGGCCTGGGGCAATCGCCCTTTCCGGTTCCAACCGGGGTGGTGGAGGCCTTGAAGCTAGCCGCGGCTGAGAAGGATTATCTCCCTGTAAAAGGACTGCCCGCTCTGCGCGAGGCGATCGCCGAGTTTCACCGGCTCAAGGATCACACCGACGCCCATCCCGATCGCGTGATCGTCGGGCCCGGTTCCAAAGAGCTGATGTTCCTCCTGCAGATTGTCTATTATGGCGAAATCCTGATCCCCACGCCCTGTTGGGTCTCGTATATTCCGCAGGCACGCATCATCGGGCGTCGCATCAGTCTGGTTCCAACGACTTACGAAGACCACTGGAGGGTCACACCGGAAGGCTTGTTGAAGACTATCGAGATGGTGAGCGACGATTACCGCCCGCGTTTGCTGGTGCTCAATTACCCCTCGAATCCCTCCGGGCTTACCTACAGCGCGGGTGAGTTGGCGGAAATCGCCGACGTGGCCAGAAAGTTCCAGATCGTCGTCCTGTCCGACGAGATTTACGGTCAGCTGCATTTCCGCGGCGAGCACGTCTCGATCGCCAAGTTCTACCCGGAAGGCACGATTCTCAGCTCCGGACTTTCGAAGTGGTGCGGTGCCGGCGGATGGCGCCTGGGCACGTTCGTGTTCCCGCCGGACCTCGACTGGCTGTGCGACGCCATGGCCTCGGTGGCAAGTGAGACCTATACGTCGGTCAGCGCGCCGATTCAGCATGCCGCCGTCCACGCGTTCCGCGGCGGAGTGGAGATTGAGCGCTACCTGTGGCACACTCGCCGGATTCTCCAAACGCTGGGACAGCGCTGCACGCGGACGCTCTGCGAGGCTGGGATCCGTGTTCATGCACCAGCCGGAGCCTTCTATCTCTTTCTGGACTTCTCTCCGTTCAAGGAGACGCTGACTAGGCACGGCATTACCAGCGGCGCAGCGTTGTGCGATCGACTGTTGGACGATGCCGGGGTGGCCATCTTGCCCGGCTCCGCATTCGGGCGTTCGCGGTGGGAATTGACGGGCCGCCTGGCCTACGTGGACTTCGACGGAGCACGTGCATTGGCGGCAAGCGAAAACGTTCCGCTCGACCAGGACTTGCCGCCGGATTTCCCCGATCAATGGTGCGAAAACGTCATCGTCGGGAAGCAGCGCATCGCGTCGTGGCTACGCGACATAACCGGCGATGATAATGCCTAGCAGAAGCGCCGTTGCCGAATCGCCACCTTCGCATCCGGCGCGGGGGCTCGCGGCTGACCGTTGAGAGCACGGCAGTACGTTCGACAGTCGTGGAGACCGATCCGGTCTACTAAGAGTCCCTGACAGAACCAGGGTGGCACGGGCGTCTCGCCTGTAGCCTCACGGGCGAGACGCCCGTGCCACCCGGTTTTGATAGGCGCTGTAAGTATTTATTCGAATTGGGGGAGGATCACGCAACGGGCCGGACTCGCGCGTCACCACGCCGACGCTCGCCGACGTTCTGAACGTCGTACGCCTGGGCTTGCGTCGTCGGTGGCTGACCATGATCATGCGGCGGTCGGCCGCTCCTCGTTGGAGGCACTCGTGACGGACCCATCGGACAAGCCCGCCGAGCAGGAGGAGAGCCCCGGGCTCCACGACATGCGCCCGGCGTTGCGCGTCTCGCTGGCGCTGGACCTGCTTGCCCGGCTGTCAATCTGGAGCGGAGGGTTGGCACTGAGCCTATCCGTCTTTCATGCCCTGGATGTCTGGCCGGAGACCGACCCCACGCAGGCTGATCTGCCGCTGGCGATTCGCTGGGCCGGGCGATTGGCGTGGTTCGTCCTGCTGTTCAATGTCGTCTATGTCGCTGAGCTGGTGCTGCTGCGCCTGCTGGTTCCCACCCCCCGCGAGGGACGCTACGCGAAGGCCGGGAGCGGGTTCAGTCGCCAGTTGATCTGGGCGACGTTGCTGATCGCGCTGAATAAGGCCCGTTATTTCCCACCGTTCCCCGGCTTCCTCGTGTTTCAGGTGGCCAACCTGCCGCCGATGTGCTGGTTGATGGGACCGATCTTCGGGCCCAAGTCGCGCTCGTGCTACGCGGTCGAGCCCGCCATCCTCGATCCACACCTGGTCGAGCTCGGTCGCAACGTCGTGATCGGCTTCAACGCCACCGTTGCCGGCCACTACCAGGAGCGTGATGCCTGGGTCCTCAAGCGCACGGTCATCGAGGACGATGTCATCATCGGCGGGCACGCGGTAGTCTACGGGGGTGTCCGTATCGGCGCCGGTGCGGCCATCGGGGCTGGTGCGATCATCCTGCCGAACACGGTCATCGGTCCAAACGAGTTCTGGGGCGGCGTCCCGGCCAGAAAGATCCGCGATCTGCCGGAGGTGGGTCGCCACGCGGGACCGTAAACCCCGACGCCCTCGTTCCGAGCACAGCACCGTCATTCCGAGCGTAGCGAGGAATCTGGCCTCAGTGGCAGGGGGGCCAGATTCCTCGGTCGCTGCGCTCACTCGGAATGACATTGTAGCCGGCGCTGGTTGCCTTCGGGCTATCCCTCCAGTCTTTCCACCCGCCGGCGCAGCTCGGCCAACTGCTCGTGCAGCTCGGCGATCTCAGCGTGGACGTTTTCAACTTCGCTGTGCAGGCTGTCCGGCTCAGCGGTCGCGCTCGCTGCCCCCGCCGGCGTGTGGGCTGCCACTGCAGGTGGCGGCGGCACGCTTGCGGCCGGAGTCTGTGACAGTTTCTCCCACTCCTCGGCCGGATAAAGCCGGTGCGCATAGCGCACCGCCGACCGCCCTGGCGTCCGTGGCAACGCCGCCACCCGGGGCGGTTCCTCTTGGCTCAAATTGTCCAGCACGGTCGAAACCGCCTCCGTGCTCTCAAACGGGTACATCCGCGCGCAGCGCCCGCGCAGCTCTCCGACCGTTTGCGGTCCGCGCAGCAGCAGCTCAGCTATCACCGCCCACTGCGGCTTCTCCCACCCGAGCAGGTTCTTGACCTCGTGCCTGAACCGATCGACGCGCGACGCCCCGCCCGGCATCAGCCGCGCGACCAGCCCGACCGCCCGCAGGCGCTC
>CAZDTB010000409.1:0-4471 GCA_964508075.1 uncultured Planctomycetales bacterium | reverse complement strand
TCAACAACACTCTGCGCTCTCCGCGCTCTCTGCGGTATGAATAGTCCGGGCTAGGCGTGCAAACTCGTCGCCGCGAACGCGGTAGTCCGGGAACATGTCCCACGAGGCACAGGCCGGTGAGAGCAGGACGGCGTCGCCGGGCTTGGCCCGCGCGCGACAGGCGACGACGGCGGCGGGGAGATCGGCGAAGAGTTCGGCCTGCCCGCCGGCGTTACGGATCGCCTCCACGAACGTCGGGCCGGTCTTGCCGATGCAGGCGGCAAACCTGGTGCGTCGGGCGGCGACTTCGGCCGCCGCTGTCAAATCACTGCCCTTGTCGTAGCCGCCGAGGATGATTAGCAGGGGCCCATCGATCGCGTTCATAGCGGTGATCGCCGCCTCGGGCGTGGTGGATTTCGAGTCGTTGTAGTAGCTAACGCCGTCGCGGACGCCGACGCGCTGCAGGCGGTGTTCGAGGCCCGCGAACGTTGCCAGCGCCGCCGACGCTTGCTCCGCTCCGACGCCAAGCGCCTGCGCGACGGTCAGCGCGGCGGCGGCGTTCTCGCGATTGTGTCGACCCAGGATCGCGAGTTGCACCGGTTCCCAGCGGACGCGTTGATCGTCGCGGATCGCGATCGGTGTGTCGTTGTCGAGGCCGTAGCGCCAGACGTCGGCAATGTTGCCGCGGGCGCGCTGAAGCTCGGCGCGCAGGTTCTCGTGATCGCCGATCACGACCGCATCGCGCGTCGGATCCTGGAAGCGGATGATCTCGAGCTTGGCGGCGACGTAAGCGGCGAAGTCGCCGTGCCAGTCGAGATGGTTGGGTGAGATATTGGTAATAACGGCGACGTGAGGACTCCAGCGGACGGCGGGCGTTCGGGCGAGCTGGAAGCTGGACAGCTCCAGCACGACCAGGTCGTCGCGCCTCATTTCAGTGAGGTTCTCGAGCAGCGAGACACCCACGTTGCCGCCCACCCACACGCGGCGGTCGGGGAGCGTGCGTTCGAGCACGTGGCCGATCATGGCGGTGATGGTGCTCTTGCCGACCGAGCCGGTGATGCCGACGCAGCGCGCCGGGCAGCGCTCGACGAACAGGTTGATCTCGGTGGTGATTTCGACGCCGGCGTCACGGGCCGCCTGGAGGTATTTGTTGGAATCCGGTACGGCGGGGCTGACGACGACTAGGTCGGTGTTGCGGAAGTCGCTTTCGCGGTGCTCGCCGAGGCGAAGCTCGACGTCGATATCGCCGACCTGTTCGAGCGCCGGTTGGAGCTTGTCGGGCGCGGCGTTGTCGGTAGCGAGCACCCTGGCGCCGTTTTGCGCCAGCCAGCGCGTGACACCCACCCCGCCGCCGAAGCGGCCCAGACCCATGACGGTGACACGTCTGTCTTTCCAGTTCTGGATCATCGCATTTCCTGGCGATACGCTCTGTCAGAGACCGGAGCGTCAGCGACGGGTTCTTGCTCGAGCGGGGCGGCGACGCTTCGCACGCACCGTCGATTTGAGAGTGCCCCTCGCTGGCGCTCAGGGCTCGGATTAGCGCGCTGGCTTCGCAGGAGATCACCAGGGCTGAGGATGAATATGCCTGACATTACCATTCGTACTGCCACCGTGGCCGACGTCGAAACCGTTGCGGGCAACAACGCCGCGACGGCGGCGGAGACCGAGAGCCGCCGGCTCGATCCGGAAACGCTCCGGACCGGCGTCGCGTGCGTGCTCTCGGACCCCACGCGGGGAGTGTACTACCTGGCGGAGATCGACGGGAGGGTCGTCGGCCAATTGCTGATCACGAAAGAGTGGAGCGACTGGCGCGACGGCTGGTTCTGGTGGATCCAGAGCGTCTTCGTGACCCCCGAGGCCCGGCGAACTGGCGTCTACCGCGTGCTGCACGAGCACGTCGTGGCCGAGGCCCGCCGCGCGGGCAACGTCTGCGGCATCCGCCTGTACACGGAACAAGGAAACACGCCGGCGCACCAAGTCTATGAGCGGATGGGGATGAAGCGATCTGCGTATGTGATGTACGAGGCGGATTGGAGCAAGGAACAGCAAATACCGAATGGCGAATAGCAAATGTAGCGGCCGGGCCCCGTACCGGCCGTGGCAGTATGCTCAAGGGGTCGCTCACGCTCAAGGTTGCTGATGATTGCAGTTTCGCTGCTGAAGATGGGATCGCTTGCAGGATCGATGTGTCGTGTGTAGCTTCGCACTACCATGAAACACGACAGCCTGATCAGCATTCTGCGGGAGCGGTTTGCGGCGGCGGTCGCTCAGGTCGCCGGCACCGGGCCGGGAGAGATTGACCCAGTGATTCGGCCGGCGGGGGATCCGAAGTTCGGCGACTACCAGTGCAACGTCGCGATGTCGCTCGCGAAGACGCTCAAATCAAAGCCGCGGGATATCGCGCAGCGGATCGTGGAAACCGTCGACCTGGCCGGCGTCGCCAAGCCGCCGGAGATCGCCGGGCCAGGGTTCATCAACCTGCGCCTGTCGGACGCGCTTCTGGCGGCGTATCTGGGCGAGGTACCCACGCCGCCAACAGAAGGGGGAGCGCAAAGCTCCAGCTTTGCGCGTGGGGCGCCCGGAAGTTCCGACGCATCGGAAGGACAAAGCTGGAGCTTTGTCCTCCCCGACCGGCTCGGCATGCCGCCGGTAGAGCAGCCGCGGAAGGTGGTGATCGACTACTCGTCGCCGAACATCGCCAAGCAAATGCACGTCGGCCACCTGCGAAGCACGATCATCGGCGACGTGTTCGCGCGCGTGCTGACGTTCGAGGGGCACGAGGTCATCCGGCAGAACCACGTCGGCGATTGGGGGACGCAGTTCGGGATTCTGATCGCGTACTATGCTGACCATGCGATTCCGACGCCGGAAACACACGACGACGTGCTCGATGCGATCGAGGACGACTACCGGGCGGGCCAGGAGCGGTTCGGGGGCGACCCGGCGTTCGCCGAGGCAGCCCGGGCCGCGGTCGGGAAGCTCCAGGGCGGCGACCCGAACGCGCGTCGGACGTGGGACCGGCTTTGCGCGAGCAGCCGGGGGGCTTTCCTCGAAATGTATCGGCGCGTGAACGTGTTGCTCGACGACCAAGACGTGTGCGGCGAGAGTTTCTACAACGATCGGTTGGGGCCGGTGGTTGCCGAGTTGCGTGACAAGCTGCCGGCACGTGACAAGTCCGCGCCGGCTGACGCGCCCTACGCCGAGCTGCGTGAGGACGCCGGGGCGCAATGTTTGTTCCTGTACACCGAGCAGCACGAGCCGCAGTTCACCAAGCCGGACGGCGACGAGCTGCCGATGATTATTCAAAAGTCCGACGGCGCGTTTCTGTACGCGACGACCGACCTGGCGGCGATCCGCTATCGCATCGAGGAGCTGGGATGCGACCGGCTGATCTACGTGACCGACGCGCGGCAGAAACTGCACTTTGAAACGCTGTTCGGCGCAGCGCGGGCGATCGGTTGGGCGGGGCCGGATATCACTCTCGAGCACGCTACGTTCGGCAGCGTGCTCGGAGATAACCGCAAGCCGCTGAAGACGCGGGAGGGCAAGAACGTCACGCTGCGCGAGCTGCTGGACGAAGCGGAGCGGCGGGCGCGGGAGTTGCTGGAAGACAGGGAGGAAGGCACGAAGGCACGGAGGCACGAAGGGAGTGGCGAAGGTGCGGATCTCGTTGCGGACCTCCGACAGTTCCTCAGCGAGAAGTTGGACGTCGAAGTCGATCAGATCACACCGCAATCCGTGTTGGAGAAATTAAAGGGCGCGGATTCCCTCGATCTGCTTGCGATCCTCATGGAATTCGAGGAGCAGCGCGAGACATTCGTCGACGTGCCGGATGATGCTGCCCGGCGATTTCAGAGTACCGAAGAGGCTGTCGAGTACGTGTTCGAGAAGCTGAAGCCGGAACCGACCGAACCCAAACTCACGGAACGGGAGAAACGGGAGATTGCGCGGCGGGTGGGGATTGCCTCGGTGAAGTACGCCGACTTGCGCAATGACCGGGTGAGCGATTACGTCTTCAACTGGGACAAGATGCTGGCGATGCAGGGGAACACGGCGCCATACATGATGTACGCCTACGCCCGCATTCGGTCGATCTATCGCAAGGCGGCCGAGCGGTTCGGCGAGCCGGACGTCTATGCTGACGGCGTGACGATCGCGCTGGGTGATGCGGCTGAGCGGACCCTGGCGCTGAAGCTGGGACGGCTGCGGGAGACGATCGACGCGGTGGCCGCCGACCTGGCTCCGCACGTGCTGTGCACGTACCTCTACGAACTTGCGTCCGACTTCATGCGGTTCTACGAGTCGTGCCCGGTGCTGAAGGCCCCGGACGAAGCCTCCCGGCTGAGCCGGATGCGCCTGTGCGACCTGACGGCGCGGGCCCTGAAGCTGGGCCTGGGGCTGCTGGGGATCGAGACGATCGAGCGGATGTAGCCGCCGAAGAACGTAACAAGGTGACAAAGTGACAAAGACCGCCGATCAAAACCCTGGGGGA
>CAZDTB010000408.1:0-4481 GCA_964508075.1 uncultured Planctomycetales bacterium | reverse complement strand
TATGCCACAGAAGACGACCTTTATCTACTACCCCTGTGAGAAATGCGGGCTAGCCCGGATCATTCGTGTGGCCCAGTCGTCCGCGGCTGGGCTCAGGCAGCGTGCACGGCCGAGGCCGGGCGCGCCACGATTTCCGCCTTCGGCGGATCTGGGACCGCTTTCACAAGCAATGCGGGCTAGCGGCTGCGTCGCCGGCATGGCCAAAGAGGGAGACGGTCGCCGCGCTGCCGTCCACCGCCGCGGATGTGGGGTGGGTCTATCGGGGGCAAACCAGGCCAGTCGGCGCGGCCCGCAATCCCAGACGAGCACACGCAGGCAGCGGTCGGGAGTGCCACCTCCCGGCCTCTATTTGAACCCCATCCGCAAACCCGAGGCCTGTGCCGAAGCGGCCGGGAGCATCTCGGCCACGTCGCGCGCCAGGTAGCCGACCGGGCCAATGCGCTTGGCACACAGATCGGCGGCCAGACCGTGGCAATAGACCCCCAGCCGGGCGGCGTCGAAGGGGCCCAGACCCTGGCCGAGTAGGGCGGCGATGAACCCGGTCAGCACGTCGCCCATCCCACCGCTGGCCATCCCGGGGTTGCCGGTCGTGTTGACATACGCTTCCTTGGCAGTGCAGACAACCGTGCGGTGGCCTTTGAGGACGACCGTGACGTCCGCACAACAGGCGTATTCGTGGGCGATCCGCAGCCGGGTCTGATCATCGTCCCCAGAGAGATCCCCCAGCCCGGCAGACTTTCGCAGCCGGGCCATTTCGCCCGGGTGGGGGGTCAGGACGGTCGGGCGGTTCCTTCGCGCTGACCACACGCCCGGGCCGGCCGCGGCGACGTTGTTCAGCCCGTCGGCGTCAATCACCAATGGGCCGCCGAACACGTCCAGAACATGCCGTACCACCTCGCCAAGCTCATCATGCTGGCCGATCCCTGGCCCGACGGCGACGACCGTGGCCCATCTCATCGAGTCTTCCAGCACGACCGCCCAATTCTCCCTCCTAATGTGTCCGTTCTCAGTCTCCGGCAGCGGCACGGTCATCAAGCAGGGGTCGCTCGCGGCCACAATCGGCTGCACCGACGCGGGCGAGAGCACGCGCACCAACCCCGCCCCGCCACGCATCGCCCCAAGAGCCGACAGGCAAGCGGCTCCGCTCATGCCTCGGCTGCCGGCGATGATCGCGACGCGGCCGACCTGACCCTTGTGTGTCGTATCGTCGCGCGGCGGCAGCGTGGGGACATCGCTGGTCGGAGTCGGTGGGTGCGGTGTGTCAGACATCAATCGTCCACCCGCTGGCTCTCTGGTTTGGGCGGTCCGTGTGGCTGTCGGTGTTGGGCGACGGCGAGCCGATTGATCATGGCAGCCTGATAGCCGGCGCCGAAGCCATTGTCGATGTTGACCACGGAAACGCCTGCGGCGCAGGTGTTTAGCATCGCCAGCAGGGCCGAGATGCCACCGAAACTGGCCCCATAGCCCACGCTGGTTGGGACGGCAATCACCGGGGCTTCGACCAGGCCGCCGACGACGCTCGGCAGGGCCCCCTCCATGCCGGCGACGACGATCAGCACATTCGCCTGGCGCAGGTCGACCGATTCCGACAGCAGCCGATGCAGGCCCGCCACGCCCACGTCATAGAAGGTCTGCGTGTTTTGATCCATCAGCTCGGCAGTCGCGCGGGCTTCTTCGGCAACGGGCAGGTCACCGGTGCCGGCTGCCACAATGCCGATAAAACCCGCACTCTCGCAGCGTGCACGCTGGCGCAGGGTCAGTGCGCGCGGGAGCTCGTGGTACTCGGCGTTGGAGAAGCGGTCTTTTATGCGCTGGGCTGCCGACGGCGAGACGCGCGTGGCCAGAACGTTCGTTCCGGTCGCGGCCAGGCGCTGGAAGATCTCCGCGATCTGCTCGTCGGTCTTGCCCTGGCCGAAGATCACCTCCGCAAAGCCGCAGCGCAGCGCGCGATGGTGGTCGATTCGGGCGAAACCCAGATCCTCGAACGGCAGGTTCCGAAGCCGCTGCAGGGCGCGATCCACGTCCAGCTTGCCGCCGGCCAATTCCTCGAGCAGTTTGCGGAGGGCTTGCGGATCCAACGCGGTCCTCACTACATTTGGCCGGCCGGTGCGAGTACGCAGGCCTTTCCTGCCGGCGACTACTAGGATATACTGCCCGTAGAGTATACGAGAGGGTCGGCATGGGCCAAGCCAGCCAGAGCAAACAGTTGGAGGTCGTCGAGCCGATCGGCACCCGCGTGCTGATCCGCAAAGACGAGGACAAGAAGACCACCAAGGGCGGCATCCAGCTCCCGGGCAACATTGAGATCCCCACCATCACCGGCCGCGTGGTCGCCGTCTCCACCCAGGTTGACCGCGACGAGGACTACCCGATCTGCCAGTACGACAAGGTCCTGTTCAACCCGAAGAACGCGATCCCGGTCGATTTCGAGGGCGACAATCGGCTGTTTGTCGTGCCGGTTGAGGACGTTGTAGCGGTTTTTCGCCGATCAAACAGCCGATAACCTGCGGATTGTCTCCTTCGGCTAAACCCTTGATTTTGCGGGGGTTTACGTCGGCCAGCCCCTTCGCGTTATAAACACAGCAGCCATCGGCACTTGCGTGCCGCGCCCGCAGCCGGTAACATTCTATTAGTGGGGCAGGGTAGAGCGGGCGGCGACGCCTAGCAGCCAGTCGCTGAGGCTGCCAGGCGACCCAGCCTACTGCATGTCAGGCGTTCGGTTCGCGGCCCGTTCCCAGAATGACTCGTTGCAAACGAATAGGACGGAGGCTGGACCCATGGCTCAAGTGGTTCCGACGCACGGCCGGGTGCCTCCGCGACTGCGGCGCCGCGTAAAGTGCGTTCGTGGGATCGACCGAATCCCCGACATTCCCGAGGACGAGCGCCAGAAGCTTCGGAAGGTCGCCGAAAAGTACGTCTTTCGTGCCAACGATTACTATTTGAGCCTGATCGACTGGAGCGACCCCAACGACCCGATTCGGCGCCTGATTATCCCCCGTTCGGAAGAGCTCAGCGATTGGGGGCGGCTTGACGCCAGCAACGAGGCGGCGATCACCGTCAGCCAGGGGGTCCAGCACAAGTATGCGGACACGGTGCTGCTGCTGTGCACTGAGGTTTGCGGGGCGTATTGCCGCTACTGTTTCCGCAAGCGGCTCTACATGAACGACAACGAAGAGGTGACCAAGGACGTCTCGGAAGGCATCCGCTACGTCGCCCGGCACCCCGAGGTCACCAACGTGCTGCTGACCGGCGGCGACCCGCTGATCATGAGCACCCGGCGGCTGCGCGAAATCATCACGGAGCTACGCGCGATTCCGCACGTTCGGATCATCCGGATCGGCTCCAAAATCCCAGCCTTCAATCCCTTCAGGATCATTAGCGATCCCGAGTTGCAGAACCTGCTGTATGCTCACTCCACGCCGGACAGACGCATTTACCTGATGGCCCACTTCGACCATCCGCGCGAGCTGACCCCCGAGGCAGCCGCCGGGCTGGCGAAGTTCATCGAGTGCGGCGTCATCTGCGTCAACCAGTGCCCGATAATCAAGGGAATCAATGACGATGCGGCGGTGCTGGGCGAGCTATATTGCAAGCTCTCGTGGGTCGGCTGCGCGCCTTATTACCTGTTCCAGGGCCGGCCGACGGCGGGGAACGAGCCGTACGAGGTTCCGTTGGTGCGCGGCTGGGAGGTTTTCCAGGAGGCGCTGACGCGGGGGTCCGGCCTGGCTGGGCGGCCGCGATTCGTAATGTCGCACGCGACGGGGAAGATCGAGATCGTCGGCGTGGACGAACGGCACATCTACCTGCGCTACCACCGCGCCAAGTCGCCCGAGAATCGAGGCCGATTCATGGTCTTTCAGCGGGACGACTTCGCCTATTGGTACGACCAGCTCAAGCCCGCAACAGACTCCCCCGTGCCGCTCAGTATTGATTCTCCGCCATACGACGGTGACATACACCGGCGCGGCGCCCGCCGACACGATGGCAACGGCCATGTCCGCCGTCGCACGCGCCGTGCTCCCCGGCCATCGATGCCAAACTTCGAAACCGGTTGCAGTCAAGACATCGACTAACCCACCGACTCTGTCGGGTTCTTTGCGACGGGGATCTGTTGGGCGCTCCAAATCGCTGTTGACGATCCTCGGGCCCTACCCATCCATGGCCGGCCCCCCGGAATCCGAGCCCGAAGCGCCAGTGGGGAATCTGCGTGCCATGGCGCGGCGGGGTTTCCTGCGTTGGTGGGTCGAATTCCGTTCGGCGCCAGGACTCCAGACGTCAGATGCTACGCGCTTGGGAGAAGATGTCGCCGACTACAGCCGTTGGTCGGCCGCCTCGGTATGCAGCCGGATCGTCTTTCGCGTCAGGTCGTGGTACGCCGTGATGTAGCTGATTGTCCTCGAGAGCGACCGCATCACCACGGAATGGGTAACGGCGGTGTGGCTGTCGACCCTGACGCCCCGGAGCATGGCGTTGTCAGTGAT
>CAZDTB010000407.1:0-4482 GCA_964508075.1 uncultured Planctomycetales bacterium | reverse complement strand
CTCCCGCCGCGTCAGCAGGCTGACCACGACGATCAGCACCGCCGCGACCAGAAATGCCCAGATCGAGAAGAACAGAAACGGTTCCTCGACCTGGAACAGCGGCTTGAGGTTCAGCCATTCGCAGACGGTCTTCTGGTTCAGCGTGAACAGCGACACCGACGTCGCGATACCGCCGAAGAAGCCCACCAGCGCACCGGGCCCGGTCGCCCGGCGCCACAGCAGCCCCGCCAGCAGGATCGCGAAGGCCGGGCCCTGGAAGAACGCCATCAGCGTCTGGAAGATCACGTAAATCCCCGAACTCTCGATCTGGCTGATGTACAGCCCAAAGCCAATCCCCCAGATTAGCAACCCCACCGTCGTCAGACGCCCGACGCGGAGCAGCCGCCGTTCATCCGCGCTGGGCCGGATGAATCGGCGGTAGAGGTCATTGGTCAAAATCGTGGCGGCCGAGTTCAAGTACGAATCGACGCTGGACATCAGCGCCGCGGCGAACGCGGCCAAGAACAGGCCCTTCACGCCGATCGGCAACATCGACGCGACCAGCGTGGGGAACGCGTTGTCGGCCTGGTCAAGGTCCGGGAAGCGCACGAACGCGATCAGGCCGGGCACCGCGATGATCACCGGGATTAGGTTCTTGAGCAGCGCCCCCCAGATGTAGGCCGCCTTCGCGTCGAACTCGCTCCGGGCGCCCAGCGAGCGCTGCACGATCGCCTGGTTCCCGATCCAATAGGCCGGCGACAGGATCAGGCCGAGCCCGAACAGGATCGCCGTCCACGGAAACGGCGAGGGCGTGTCGACGGGCAAGATCAGCGCGGTGTGGTCCGGCACTGCGGACGCGGCGGTAGCTGCGGCCCGGGCCTGCTCGATCTCCTGGACGCGCTCCATGAGCGCCCCGACGCCGCCGACCTCGATCAGGCCGAACACCAGGACCATCAGGCAACCCCCGATCATCACCGTGCACTGGATCACGTCGGTGTAAACCACCGCAGCCAGGCCGCCCGCGAGCGTATATACGCCGACGAGTGCCGCCGTGACCAGCAGACACAGCGTGATCTCGTGACCGGCCAGCAAGCCGCCATCGAACTGCAACCCGAACGCCGTAACGAACATCCTGGCCGAGGCAAACAGCATGATGCCCACGTTCGAGGCCATGAAGAGCAGCCAGCAGAGCGCGAGGGCTGACCGGACGCCGGCGTTGAAGCGCCTCTCCATGAACTCGGGGATCGTGTAGACGCCGGCCCGCCAGAAGAGCGGGATGAACACGAACGCGGCGACGATCATTGCCGGCACGCAGCCGATCCACTCGAAGTTGCCGACCGCGAGTCCGTATTGGTACGAGGCCCCACCCACGCCGATGATGTCCGTCCCGCCGATGTCGGTTGCCACCAGCGACGTGCCGATCAGCCACCAACTCAGCCGGCGCCCGGCCAGGAAGTAGTCGCGACCGCTCGACACTCGGCGTCCGATCGCCAGGCCGATCGCGACCGTTCCGGCGAGATACGCCACTACGACGGTGTAATCAATCCATGAGAAGCCGGGCACAATCCAGTCCCCGCACTGCGTGAGTGCACTTCGCTGTCAGCGCGCCGGGCATCTCACCCAGGCTCAGATCCCGGCCCACCGCTCAGGCAAGGCTAGCGACTACCCGAGTTGTAAAGAGACGCCGTCCGGAAAAGTGAAGCGGCGCTTCGACGCAGCATGTTACCGACTGGAGCGGGCGGGGCCAAACGTCGGCGCTCCTGAAGTTGGCCGCGGTTTCATCATCGTCTTAGAATGCGCGTGTGCCCAATCCCCGATTTGATCTCGGGGGATGACCAGCCGTGGCGCTCTGCAGTCAACTTACGATGGAGGCCGTTGATGGCATCGTTTCCGTTCAAGTCAAGCTCAAATGCTGTTTCGCGCTCACCGGCTGCTCTGCGGCTCGCGGTTCTGTGCCTCGCTCTTGTCTCAGCGCCCCGGAGCGTGCCCGGGCAAACGCCGGACGACGTCTTCCCCGGCGCGGACCAGCGTACGCCGTCGCGGTCGCACTACTTCGACTGGATCAACAGCCAATACGAAGGGTCGACGGAGGCCCACACGCTGACCAATCTCGAATTCTTTGAGTGGATGCACGACGAGTTCGGCATGGTGCTCGATATCTACTCGCTGGACGTCGGGAACATCGACGACGGGCCCTACACGGCCGGTGTAGGACGTCTGATACCGGCCCATTACGGCAACATGGAATCGGAGGAGTTCAAAGCACAGTTCCCGCGTGGCTTCGGCCCGCTGGCGGAAAAGGCGGCCGCGTTCGGCGGCCGGCTCGGAATCTGGCTCGGCCCGGACGGCTTCGGCGACACGCGGGAGGATGAGCAGCGGCGGCGAGACATGCTGATCACGTTCTGTCGCGACTACAACTTCATGCTTTTCAAGCTCGACGGAGTCGCCGGGAAGCTGCGCCCGGAGAAGCAGGGCGCCCTAATCGAGGCCCTGAAGGCGTGCCGCACCTACTGCCCCGACCTGATCGTCCTGAACGAGCGGGTCGACTTCGGCGCGGCAGAGCCATATGTGACCACCTCGCTCTGGGAGGGGGCGGAGACCTATATCGACGTGTTCATGTGCAACACCGGCACGGCCACCCACCATCGCGCCGGGGCACTCGCGCGCGGTTTGACTCCCGGCCTGACCAGGCTGATGGAGGATCACGGCGTCTGCCTGTCGTCGTGCCTCGACTATTGGGAAGACGAGCTGATTCTCCAGGCGTTCAACCGCAGTCTCATTCTGGCGCCGCAGATTTACGGAAATCCGTGGTTCCTGAAAGACGAGGAATTCCCCAAGCTGGCCCGGATCTTCAACCTGCACCGACGATACCGCGACATCCTGGTTTCGGCGGTCGTGTTGGCGGAGGAGCAGTATGGTCCACATGCGGTATCGCGCGGCGATGAGGAAACGCGACTTATCACGCTCCGCAACCTGGACTGGGAGCCGGTGACGTATGTCGTGAGGCTCGACAAGTCGATCGGGCTGGGTCCGGCGGAGTCGGTCGAATTGCGACGGCTACATCCTTCCGAGCGCGTGCTCGGCCGCTTCGAGCGGGGAACGGAGGTGAACGTCGAGGTCCTGCCGTTCCGCACGTGCCTTCTTGTCGCTTCGAGCACGAACAGCAGAGAAGTCGGGGTCGAGGGGTGTGACTATGAGATCGTGCGTGAGGTCCCCGGCCAGCCTGTCGTCGTGAAGCTGCTCGGCATGCCGGGGACCGAAGCAGTAGTCCGATTGGCGCCGGGGGCGCGGCGATTCGAGCGCGCCGAACTCGACGGCACAGAGTGTGGAGAGTTCATCGGGGGGCGTGGCGTGGAAGTGTCGTTCGGCGGAACCGCGTTGAGGGAACCTTGGCACCGGAAGATCGCTGACCTGGCGCCGTGCGCTGTTCCGCCGGACGCCGAGGCGCTGTATGAGGCCACGTGCTTTGCAGCGGACAGCGACGCGCTGGAGGCCCGCTGCATTCGACGATCCGGCCCGAGTGAGATTCCACAGGTACGGGCGGCCCGGGAGGCGTTCTTCAAGCAGAGGATGTTTGTCAACCGCGGCATCTGGGACCGCAACCTGTTCGACGGCGACCTGAACACCCATTTCGTGGCGCGGCTGGAAGACCGGGCGCTGCGGGTCGATTTCGGCGCGTTGGTGCGCATGGATCGCCTGGTCATCCGGATCCGCGACCGCGAAGAGCCCGACCTCAACCCGGCGTTGCACCGGTTCGCCGAAGATGCGGTGGCCGAGACGTCCTCCAATCTGCGCACGTGGGTACCTCTTGCCCCGGCCTGGTCGGGCAAGGGGACGATCGCGGTGATCAAGGTGCCTCCCGAGCAGCCGCTGCGCTACCTGAGAATCGCGGGAGCGCCGCGTCGAATCGCCGAGGTCGACGCCTACCTCGAGGGGCGAGCACTTGAGCGGTCAGGATGGCGGGCGTCGAATCTGCTTGCCCCGTACGTGAACAAAAAACCTGTCGCGGCCTGGAGCCTGTCGTTCGTTCTGGACGAGATTCCCCGGAACGCGGTGCTGGCGGTTCCGATCGAGGGGCAACACGGCAGCGAGGGCGCGTACGCGGCGCTTCGCGTCGATGGAAAGTACCGCGGGGCCCCCGATCGCAGCGTCTCCTATCCCAGCAATACCTGGGAGTACTACAACGTGGATAGGGACGGCGGATACACATACTACTTCCCGTTGTCTGGCTCCATGGCCGGTCAGACGATCGATGTCCTGGTACTCATCATGGATGGTGGCAGCAACGACGTGGCCCCCGAGGCGTGGCTGACCGCCTACCCCATTCCGTTCGAGAGCCACAAACTGGTTCTTTATGACGAGTTCTGAGTGCGCCCGCGTTCTGCGTCCGGCGGGCAAGGACGCCCGCCTCACCCGATTCCCAGGCAATCAATATCAACTGAAATCGCTCTAGCCCGCATTTCTCACGATGGTGAGAGAAGTGACGGTTTTCGCGGGGCGCTG
>CAZDTB010000406.1:0-4501 GCA_964508075.1 uncultured Planctomycetales bacterium | reverse complement strand
CGCCGCCAGCGACTCGGCCCGTCCGTGCCCATAGGGATGATGCTCGTCCGGGGGCCGGCGTGCGATCTGCAACCCGCTCAAAACCACCAGCGAGCTAATCACGTCCGCGAGCGACTCGATCGCATCGGCCACCAGCGCGGTCGAATTACCCAGCAGACCGCCCAACAGCTTGATCACGCCCAGCCCGGCGTTGACCAACAGCCCCGTCACGGAAATGCGCAGACCTCGTTGATAATCTTCATCAGGCATTGCTTAGAACCAACTCAGGCGGCCCGGCATCGCCAGCGACCAACTTGCCCGCAATGACGGCGACGGGTGCCTTGTCCCTCCCGTCTCCCCGCTTTAGGATGTACATGAGTTGGATTTTGATCCGTCGATGGTTCGCGGTCAATCGCTAAGGAGCATACGTTGGCACCGGCACGTAAGAGCGGACGGCACCTGTTCACCTCGGAGTCGGTCAGTCAGGGTCACCCGGACAAGGTGGCCGACCAGATCTCCGACGCCATCCTCGACGCCATGATCGAGCAGGACAAATTCTCGCGCGTCGCGATCGAGACGATGGTCTCCACCGGGATGGTCATCGTCGCCGGCGAGGTTACCTCCCGCGCATACGTCGAGATCCCGGAGGTTGTCCGCCAGACCATCAAGGACATCGGCTATACCCGCAGCGAGATGGCTTTCGACTACGAGTCGTGCTGCGTGCTGACCTCGATCAAGAAGCAGTCCCCCGACATCGCGATGGGCGTCGACCGCGAGGGCGCGGGCGACCAGGGCATGATGTTCGGCTTCGCTTGTCGCGAGACGCCCGAGCTGATGCCGCTGCCGATCCAGCTCGCGCACCGCCTGATGGAGCGGCACGTGCACGTGCGTCAGGACGGGCTGATCCCCGGCTTGCGCCCGGACGCCAAGAGCCAGGTGACGGTGGAGTACGAGGATCAGAGACCGGTCCGCGTCGACACCGTGGTGATCTCCACCCAGCACAACGCCACCTGGAACGAACGCCAGGACGAGCTCAAGCAGGCCGTCATCAAGGAGATCATCAAGCCCGAGCTGGGCGACTGGTGGCATGACGAAATCACCGTCCACGTCAACCCCACGGGGCGCTTCGAGATCGGCGGACCGCACGGCGACTGCGGCCTCACCGGCCGAAAGATCATTGTCGATACTTACGGCGGCCGTGGCCGCCACGGGGGTGGGGCCTTTTCCGGAAAGGACCCTAGCAAGGTTGATCGCTCCGCCACGTATATGGCCCGGCACATCGCCAAGAACATCGTCGCCGCCAAGCTCGCCGACATCTGCGAGGTCCAGCTCTCATACGCGATCGGCATCGCCGAGCCGACCAGCGTCTTTATCGACACCGAAGGGACCGGCAAGATCGACGACGCGAAGATCGGCGAACTGGTGCGCGAGCACTTCCCGCTCACGCCGCGCGGCATCATTGATTACCTAGATCTGCGCCGCCCGATCTACCGCGAGACCGCCCGCCACGGCCACTTCGGGCGCGAGCTGGAGGACTTCACCTGGGAGCGCACGAACAAAACGGAAACGCTGAGAAAAGCTGCCGGGCTGTAGTGCGGCACGGGTGTGGACCAGAACTGGAGATGTAGCGGCGGGGCTCCACCATTACTTTGTCATCGCATTGCCGACCGATCCGGATACGCCAGCAGGAGTACCTCATCCGGGTGTGGCTTGGGCAGCGGCGGGCGGGCATCCCAAACGACGCGGATGTTCCGGTCAGGGTAGCGCAGCCTGATCCAGGCGGAGAGCCCCTCGTATTTGAAGACCACCACGCCGAAGATCTCCGGCTGGTCGGCGGAGGGCTCATAGGGTCGCTGCTCGGGCGCACGCGGGGTCACGCGCACGGGAATCTGCACGGACACCTGCTCGCCGTCGCGAGCTTCGGCGAGACGTTCATCGATCTGCATCTGCGCCTGATCCAGAAGCTCGGTCGCGATTCGCCAGTGCGGGTATTCCACAAACAGTGGCGACGCACGCAGCGGAATGACTACGGCAACCGCCAGCCCGACGACCGAAACAACACTCAGCAATCGAACCAGGAAGCGGCCAGCAATCACCAGCCGAATACCCCGCGCCAAACCAGCCACGACCACTGTCAGCCCCACGACCGGCACCAGCGCGTACCACGGCCCATAGAGTTGATTCAATCCGAGAACCAGCACCAGCGGCACAATCCATGCCGCCGCAATCACGAATAGTCGGCCGACGCGTTGCATCTGCGGGGCCGTCGAACAAAGCCCGGCAACAGCGAACACGATCGTAAGCAAGGTCACCAGAGTCAGCGACACGAGCGCAAGCTGCAGCGGCGTGCGGCCCTCGAGAAAAGCCCACGGACACAACGCATCCACGGCGAGCTGCGCACACCAGCGCGGCAACAAGTCGAAGAACGGCTCGGAGTCCTTGAAGTAATAGCCGCCCAGTCCACCCAGGACGATGGTGCGCGCAATCAGATACAACACCGCCCCCACCAGCGCCGGCAGCGCGGCCAGCACCGCCCGCCTCAGACTGCGCCCGAAGCGACGTTCGAACGCGAAGCACAACTGGTGCAGAAACACCAGCCCGCAGCCGATCACGCCGATCTCTTTCGACGCTGACGCCAACAGTACGAACAGACCGGCCAATATGAATCGTGCCCCCAGCCGCTTGCCGGGCCCGATCGGCAGCACGAGCAGCGCCGCCAGCAGAAACACGCTCACAAACAGCTCGGCCCGCCGACAGGGCGCCGGCAGCACGGTCAGCAGCGTCGGATGCAGCACGAAAAACAGCGTGCCAACAACCGGTGCGAGCCACGCGTTGGATCCCACCAGCTTGCGGATCGTCAAGTACAGCAGTGCGATGCACGCCGCGAACACCGCCATCGTCGAGAGCTGGTAGCCGGCCGGCTTCAACCCCCACAGCGCTTCGTCCAGGGCGATGCTGAAGCTCTGCACCGGACGATAAAACGAGGCCACCAGATAACCCTGGGCGAGTGGCTCGCGGAAGTTGTCCCAGAAGTCGGCAATGCTCTCGACGCGGCTGGTCAGAATCTGCGGATATGTGTCATTCCCCACCAACCCGTACGTGAAGTTCTCGCGATGAACAAAAAGCCCCAGCGCTATCAGCGCCAGGATGAGGGTGGCATGCCCAGCTCGCTTGCCACGCCGCGACACCGGCCCGGTGCTCTCAAGCGCAACCGAGCGAATCAGTTCAGAGCGTTCCGCGCACATGAGTGGCCATCATCATAGCATGCCGACCCCATTGCAGCGCCGACGGTCCGACATGTTCACCCGTGAAGAGCCGCAGGCTTTAGCGTGAGTTATTCATGAAAGCGCGTCCGGACGCTGAAATGTGGCACGGCCGCCCTCGGCCGTGCAGGCTGCGTGAGCCCAGCCGAGGGCGGCGGGGCCACAAAGATGATCCGGGTCAGCCTGCGCGGCGCCGCGCGGACTCAAGTCCGCAGCTCTTCCGGTCTTATTACCGTCTCTTCGCTCTCTTCAGCCTTTTGGCTTTCCTGGCAGCTTTCTTCCCGGTTTTCTTCGCCGCCGTTTTCAGCGGCTTGCGCCGGGCGACGGATTTGCGCCGAGTAGTCTTCTTTATCGTGCTATCCTCGATCGCCGCCTGCGCCGCCGCCAGCCGGGCGATCGGCACGCGGTACGGCGAGCAACTGACGTAGTCCATACCGACCCGGTGACAGAACTTGACGCTCTTCGGATCGCCGCCATGCTCGCCGCAGATGCCGATCTTGAGCTTCGGCCGCGTCGTCCGCGCGTGCAGGATCGCGTAAGCGACCAGCCGGCCCACGCCGGGCTGATCCAGCGACTGGAACGGATCGTCCGGGAAGATGGCGGCCTGGTTGGCGTCGTAATAGGTCGGCATAAACCGTCCGGCGTCGTCGCGTGAGAGCCCCATCGTCATCTGGGTCAGGTCGTTAGTCCCGAAGCTGAAGAACTCCGCCACACCGGCGATCTCGTCCGCCGTGAGCGCCGCCCGCGGCGTCTCGATCATCGTGCCCACCAGGTAGCGCAGCTTGACGCCCGAGTCAGCGATGATCGCATCGGCGACCTTCCGCGTGCGGTCCACGAGTATCCGCAACTCCTTCTCGGCGATCGTCAGCGGAATCATGATCTCCGGATGAACCGCGTCGCCGCGCTTCTTGATCGCCACCGCCGCCTCGATGATCGCCCGCACCTGCATTTCGAGGATTTCCGGATAGGTGATGCACAGCCGGCAGCCGCGGTGCCCCAGCATCGGGTTCGTTTCGTGTAACTGCTCGGCCCGCGCCAGGATCGCCTCGGCCGATACACCGGTCACCGCCGACAGCTCCGCCGCCTGCTCCGGAGTCTTCGGTACGAACTCGTGCAAAGGCGGATCGAGCAGACGAATCGTCACCGGGCGACCTGCCATCGCCTCGAAGATCCCAATGAAATCGTCCCGCTGGTAGGGCAGCAACTTGTCGAGCGCGGCCCGGCGCTTGTCTTCCGCCTCCGCTACGATCATTTCCTGG
>CAZDTB010000405.1:0-4556 GCA_964508075.1 uncultured Planctomycetales bacterium | reverse complement strand
TGGCGCGTCTGCCAATTCCGCCACCCGGGCTCGGACTTCCCGTCCACACAAGCGCATTATTAAGCTAGAGACGATTCGCCGAATCGTCAAGCCTTAGCCCGGCTACGATCTGTCTTTGGGGCTCGGCCTCCTGCCTTACCGACGTGCTAGAGCGGTCTTCACCAAGGTGTAGCGGCCGGTCTCCGTGCCGGCCGTGATGTGTCCCTCAAGAGACTGCGTCGGGCACGGAGACCCGGCGCTACATCAAACTGAAAACCGCTCTAGCGGGCCAGCGTCAGCGCGTGCTCGTACTTCGCTTTAAAGGTGGCCGACCACTCGGACAGCATCTTGGCGGCCGCGGCCGGGTCGGCCGCCTGGTACTCGCGGCCCATCTCGACCAGGCCCTGCTCAGGGAAGGGCAGGGCGGTCAGTTCGGAGAGCGCGGCGGCGGGCAGCCCGGCCTGGACCACCGCGTCCCAGGCCTGTTGCAGCAAGACGTGATTCTCGCCGCACGCCGCCTGCACCAGCGGCAGCAGGGCGACGGCGTTCTCGGCCCGCTGCTCGGGATCGATCCGCACGCCGAAACGTTCCTTCAGCGGATTCTCTTTCAGCACGAGCTGGTCGGCGAAATCCTCGTAGATCCTGGGGTTGATCGGGTAGTGATAGAGCGTCTCGCCGAAGCCGCCGCGCTTCTGCGCCTCCAGCCCCCACAGCTTCTGCCCGTCCTCGCTGAGGCAGAACCGCACGAAGTCCCGAGCGAGCTGCTGGTCGGAACAGGTCTTCAGCACGCTGACGGCGTTGGGATTCGCCGCGGTTTGCTCCGGCGGGTTCAGATACAGCAGCGTGCCGTCGCTCTCGGCCGCCAGGGCCATGCCGTCGAAATTGACCGCGAAGGTGGCCAGCGAGACGCCGGTTTCGACCTGATGCAATGCGACCAGGCTGCGATCGACCAGAGCGCGCGTGTTGGCGAGGATCCGAATGATGGTTGCCCATCCTTGCTCCCAACCCTGCTGTTGGAGGATCAGCAACAGACACTCGCGCGTGCTGCCGCTGTAGGCCGGGTTGGCCATGCCGATCCAGCTCCGAAAACGCGGGTGGGCCAGATCCTGCCAGACGGTCGGCGGCTCGATCGCCCGCGCTTCGCACGCCGCCTGATTGTAGAGAATGCCGAAGCTCGACAGCCCGGTCGCGTACCAGCGGCCGTCGGCGTCGCGTGTCGGCAGCCCGTCGATCTCGGTCGGGATGTCCGCGAGCACGTCGTCGAGCTTGATCGCCACGCTAAGGCCGCGCTCGGCCAGTTGCGCATGGTCAGCGATACCGCCGCCGAACATCAGGTCGGGTGCCGGTCGTGGGTCGTCGCGGCTGAGCGCCTCGGCGGTTTCGGCCACGTATGCGAGGCATTCCGGCGTGCCCCGCTCGATCCAGCGGAAATCGACCGACGTGCCGCGGTGCTCCACGTACCACGCCGAGAAATTGTGCTGGAACGCCCGGCGGATCTTCTGGTTGTGCGGCGTAAGGACGGTCAACCGCTTGGGTCGCGGCGGCGGCTGGCCGACAACCGGGCTCGAGGTCTTTTCGCAGCCGATCGGCAACAACGATCCGAATAACGTCAGCCCGGCGAGAATCACACGCCCCATAGAGAGCGACCACCGCTTCATCGCAGTTCTCCCATGTTCGGTAAGAGGCCGAATGTGGACACCGACCGGTTGTGGCGGGTCTCCGTGCCCGCCGCACGGATTCGCCCGGATCCATGTCGTCACCGGCGTGTTGAGAAAAGGTACTCTGAAATGTCCGCGGAGAAAACCGCCGGACCCGAGAATCTGCCTGGCGAGCCGCAGTCCCTAGTCGTTCCGCGGAACCAGCAACGCGTCCACCAACTCGGATTCATCGGGCGCGTGCTCCTTGATCAGGCCGGCGATGGCGCGACGCAGTTCGTAGCGGTCCGCAACTTCCAGGCGCTCGCTGCCCTTCTTCTGCGCAGAAGCGATCATCGCGTCGGCCAGCGGCTTGATGCCGGCCTGCTCGGCCAGCTTTCGTTCCTCCGCGATCGTCTTGGCCGTGCAACGCTCGGGCAGTTGCGGCGTGCCGAACCACAGCAGGGCCTTCTTCAGGTCGAGCTTGCCCGGCACGATCGCGACGACGTGGCCGGACTTGTAGCCGACGTTGACGCGCTCGGCAGTCTGGTCGCCGACGAACAGGACCGGCTCGGCGACCTGCCGCGGATAGACCAGGTCAGGGTTGACCTTCAGCACCAGGATGTAGCCTTGCTTGACGAGCGGTTGCTCCTTGCGCCACTCGAACTTGTAGCCCTTCTCCAGCGTGAAGGGGCGCGCGTAAACAAGCTCTTCAACGGCAGCCGGCGTTTTGGGAATGTCAGGAACTTCGGACTCCTCGGCCGGAAGCGTTGCCGGCGTGGCAATCGCGAAGAGCGTCGCGAGGGCAAGCAGTCTCATGGTTTCCATTTCAGCGTTTCCTTTCGATCACCAGGTTGCGCCGGACGGCGCCGCGCGGACTTCACGTTCGCAGCTCTTCGGGTCTTGTCATCGCCTCTCATTCGCACTCGAACGCCGACAGCTCCACGTCATCGATATTCCACCCGCAATAGCGCCACGAGGTGTCGGTGGTCCCCATGGTCCAGCGGATGTAAACGGTCGGCTGATTGGCCGCGTAGTCCGAGATATCGAACTGCTGGTAAACCCAGGCCGAATCGGTGATCTCCATGCCGTTTTCCCAGATCGTGTACCAGGTCGCCCCGTTGTTGCTGACGCGCACGTAGGCGTGGTCGTAGGCCGGCTGCTCGACCCCCAGCCAGCGCCAGAACGAGAGGTGCACGTTGGTGCGTCCGCTGCAATCGATGGCGGCGGTGGTCAGATGCCGTTGCGGCAGGTTGTTCTCATAGTCACCGTTGAGGTTGTAGCCGTAGACATTTGGCCCGGTGTACCCGCTGGTGGGATCGGGGCCGCCGTACTCCCCGCCGCCGCCGGTCGGCTGTCCGTAGGCCCAGAGGCCCTGGGTGCTCCAGCCGGGGTTGCTGCCCATATCTTGCTGGTAGAAGACGACAAACTCGCCCACGTCCGGCGCGTAGACGTTGGCCGGGGCGCCCGCCGGGCTGGTCACCAGCCCGCTCTCGGTTCCCTCGGCGCTGATGTAAAACTCGGGCGTATCGTCACAACCCATCGGTGGCAACGTCGCCTCAAAGAGGTCGTCACCCAGCTCGACCAACGGCACGGCCTGGAACACGCCGCCGTCGTAGCGATAGTGCAGCGTGGCTGTACCCTCGATGTAGCTCTCGTTCATCGTGGCAATCCGCACCGTCAGGGGAAACTCCTGACCGGGCGGGACATACTGCGGAGCACCGCCCACGATGCTGATCGCCACAAAGACGTTTGGCGGGCGGTCGTTGGTCAGCTCGATATCATCCAGGCCCAGGCGACCCTCCTCCGAACCGAAAAACGGGCCGAAGTCAAAACACACCGCCACGATGTCGGTCAAATCCAGACCGGCGCCGTTATTGAGGAAATCAGTCAGGCGGATGCGGATGGTTTCGAACTCGTTGTGCCAGCCGCCGGAGCGCTGGTAGGGCTCCTCGATGCCGCCGCCGTAGACGCCGATGTTGATGCTGCTGGTGGTTCCGCCGCCGTCGCGGAGCGTGACGGCGAAAGTCAGGTCGCCCAACTCGCTGGTGGTGTAAGGGTGGCGCGTTCCCTGACAGGCCCGGAACGACAGGTAGAGGTCGTCGGACAGGTCGCGCTGCGAGGGGACGATCTCCAGCTCGTAGAAGCGGTCGGCGTTGTCCCAGTCGAACACCACGCCGCGCGTGTCGTCGGAACCCTCCGAAGAGGCGTGCGTCATCCCGTTCATCGGGTCGCTCGTGGTCCAGTAGAAGGAGGTGTTGTTGTCGTCCAGGCGGGCTTCGGTGAGATTCTGCACGTCATACGCAACGGCCCCGCCAGAGCTGCTGACGTCGCTGGCGTGGTTCGACTGGTAGTCGTCGATCACGAAGTTGCCGGACGGTGCGCCGTTGTGGTAGGTGTTGGATACGACGATGCACGACCCGGTCGGCGCGCCGATCGGCTTGAAGCTCTCCCACTGTCGCCAGAAGAAATCCCGGGCCGGGATGTTGCCCTCGATGTAGTGCTTGATCAGCGGCAGGAAGTAGCCCTTCTGGATCAGGTGGGTGTTGGGTCGACCGATCAGGCACGGCCCCTCGGCAACCGAGCTGCCGCCGCCGTCGTGGAGATCTCCATGCCCGGCCCCCTGAATGACGGTCGAGTGGCGGAAACCGGTGGCGCGGTCGTGCAGGTGGAACGTTTGACATACGTCACAACCCGCGCTGCCGTCGACGTCGGCATCGGCGGACACCGTCCAGAGGTGATAGTTGGCGGCATGTGGGTTTGAGTTGTCGGTCTTCAGGAAGTCGGTCGGCGCCATGCTGCTCAAGAGCAGGATGTCGTCGATAGTGTAGTGCTCCGGCGTATAGCTGCCGTCGAAGATCCGATCGTACGCCCGGGTGATCCCCTCGCCGCCGCGGCTGTGCCCGATCCAGACGATGCGGTGCGAGTCGATGTGCCTGTCGA
>CAZDTB010000404.1:0-4585 GCA_964508075.1 uncultured Planctomycetales bacterium | reverse complement strand
GCGGTTCACCCATTCACCCAGCAGTCGTTCGGCCTTGCCGCCGATGTAACGCTCGCCGAAGCCCGGTACCGTCAACAGGCTGACCGAAACGCGGTCCCCGGTGCTGAGCGGGCCCAGGTCGAAGATCTGCCGGTCCTGAAACGGCGGAACCACGACGCTGCCCTGGAAGTACGTGTCGATGTCGGTCGTGCGGATCAGGGGGGGATCGCCGGTGAAATCGTCGGCGAAATCCTGGAAGACGTTGATCTGGGCGTTGGCGTAAGCGCGCGTGGGCAACGCCGAAACATCCGTGTTGATCTCCGCCCAGAGGTAGTAGCGGCCGGCGGGGACGTCCGCGTAGTCCAGATCCAGGACGCTGCTCAGCTCGAGCGCCTGGGGAAGCGTGATGTTCAGGTCGTTTCCTTGGGCCGGGTCCGTATCGAGCTGGATGTCGTTGCGGGCGGAGACCCCGGCCAGGAACTGCGTTCCGTCGGGAGAGATCGCGACCGAACTGATCGTGGACTGGCAGGGTTGAACCTCCTGCAGCACCTCCGCCGAGTTCGTATCCCAGACGCGGGCCGTATCGTCCGCACTGCCGCTGACGATCGCGGCTCCGTCCGCCGAGATCGCGACGGAAGCGACGTTGTCGTCGTGGCCGGAGTAGGTCGCCAGCAAGATGCCGAGGAACGGGTTCCAAATCTTGATGGTGTCGTCGCTGCTGGCGCTGATCAGCGATAGGCCATCGGCCGAGAAAGTGAGGTCGTTTACGGCGGCGGCATGTCCGGTAAGCGTCAGCAGCTCGGCCCCGCTGGTGATGTTCCAGACCTTGATCGTGCCGTCCTCGCTGCCGGTCGCGATCATGGTGGGATCGCCGGCGGAGAAAGCGACCGCGTTGATTCCGAGCGTGTGCGTCAGATCGCGCAGAATCGTGCCGTCGGCGACGTTCCACAGGAGCGCCCGGCGGTCGTCGGCTCCGCTGAGAACCTGTGTGCCGCTGGGCGAGAAAGCGACGCTGTTGACCGCGCCCGTGTGGCTGGCGAGCGTGCGGACGTGCGTGACGGTGACACCGCCCGAGGCGTTCGTCGTGACGTCGGCGAGCACGACGTTGCCGTCAGCCTGTCCCAGCACCAGGCGCCTACTGTTGGGGGAGAAGGCAACGGTGTTGATCGCCGAGGCGCGCGTGTACGTCGTCCGCCACTGCCCGTTGGAGGCGCTATAGAAACGTACGCTCTCGTCGTCGCTGGCGGTGGCGATCAGGTTGCCGTCCGGGGAGAAAGCCACATCGTTGACGCGATCACCGTGGCCGGTCAACTCGTAGACCACCGCGCCGTCGCTGAGGTCGTACAGGACCGCCTTGGCTTCGCACTGGTCGCGGTCCTGATCGAGCCCGGCCCGGGTGAAGCGCGCCACGCTGGGGTCGACCTCGTAGACGGCCTGCACCCAGAGCGGTGATTCAGGCGCGAGCACGATGTTATTGACGTGATCCGGCGGCACGCGGATCTCGATCGTGGGTGTCGCAATGCCGACCGGGATCAACTTCTCGGCCGAGCCGGTCACGCCCTTGTCGTCCGTCACGGTGAGCCGGGCGCGGAAGGTTCCGGCCGAGGCGTAGATGTGCGTGACCTCTTCCAGGAATTCACGCGCCCCGTCGCCGAAGTCCCATTGATACCGAACGATCTCGCCGTCGGGGTCGACCGAGGCGGAGGCGTCAAAAGTAAAGAGCGCCGGGGCGGCGTCGGCGCTGGTAGGCGTGACGGCGATTACGGCGACGGGGGCCTCGGTGACGGCGATGACCAGGGTAGTGCTGTTCTGGCGGTTTACGTCGTCGGTCAGCGTCAGCGTGACCTCGTAATCTCCGGTGGCGGTGAAGGTATGCCGGGGCGAGATCTCCGGGCTGGTGGTCTCGTCGTCAAAATCCCAGAGGCGTGAGACGATCAACCCGTCATCGGTGCTGCGGTCGGAGTTGAACTGGACGGTCAGCGGGGCCACGCCGCGGACCACATCCGACGTGATGATCGGGTTGGGGGGAAGATTGAACGGGGTGCCGCCCCCGCCGGGCGCTTGCGGGCAGCCGGACAGGCCGAGGGGCAACAGGATCACGGTCGCTACGAGCATAGCGGGAACGAGCGCGCTGGGGCGTTGCATCGAGACCTCCTCAAAAATCCGGTTCGGGCAGCGGCCCGATCGGGTATAGTAGTATGGGAGCGACAAAAAGTCGTATCAAGGCCTTGCCCCCGGATAGTACAATCTCAGTAAGCAAAAACCCGGTGGGGGCGTGACTGCGGTAGAATCCCGACGGAGATGTCTATGATCCGCTTTTGGCGCATTCTAAGCCTCGTGACGGTGCTAGCCCTGCTGAGCGGCGGGTGCCCGGTGGGATCGCTGCCCGACAGCGCGAACCCGGGTGGCGGGTCCTCTTCGACGGCCGGGGGCGGGACGACGTTGGGGGGCCAGGATTCGGGGGATCAGTTGTCCGCGGCGTTCCCCGGGTGCTCCCCGGCGGCCGATGGCGACGAGTGGCGGGACGAGGTCCTGCGGCTGGTCAACGTGGAGCGGGAGCGGGTCGGGCTCTCGCCGGTGATTCAGAACCAGACGCTTGAGGATCAGGCGACGCAGTACGCCTGCGAGATGATCAACTACGACTTCTTTGCTCACGAGAATCCGGTCACGGGCACCCGTCTGGACGATCGGGCGGAAGAGTTCGGCTACGACTATTTTATGATCGGGGAGAATCTCGCCGCCGGTCAGTCCAGCCCGGCCCAGGTGATGGCGGACTGGATGGCCAGCGAGGGGCATCGCGCGAACATCCTCCAGGGGCAATTCACCGAGCTGGGGATCGGCGTGCGGACCGGGGGAGAGTTCCAGACGTATTGGGTTCAGGAGTTCGGTCGGCCGCGGAGCCCGTAGCGACGTCCGGCCTCTTGCTCGCGGTTTTATCTGCGCGCGCGGGGCTCTCTGCGATTTGGCCCACCGTGATGGCTCGGTTCGTCGGAAAATGCTCGCCCCGATATGGGACGCCGCGGCTGACCTGATCTTCGTTGCACTTATTACCGGCAGTACGGTATGACCGCCGCGCTGCCCGGCATTTCCTGCTTGAAAGCGTTGTCGCGACCCGGCTAGAGTCTGGTGAGGAAGCGATGATGTCGCGCTTCACGCTTGGTCGAGCACCTCGCGGTGCTGGCCGGCGTGACCCGGACATCTGCCTTTGGAGGCGGAAGAATGCTCTTCACCTGGACACCGCGCCGGATCCGCATCGCCATATACTTTGTGGCGGCGTATCTCGCGCTTTGCTAGCGACGGCGTGGCAAGAGTCGCACCGGTCTCCCGTCGGTGAGTTGTCAGGCGGGTCGTGCGGCAAGGGCGCGGGTTCGCGATTCGGACTGTTCTCTGACGGATCGCGCGCATGCGCGAACGCAGGGCCGGGCATGAGACCCGATCAGCTGGAGATCGACCACCTGCAACCCTGGCTCGAGCTGCGCTTCGCGCGCTCGGGGGGGCCGGGCGGACAGCATGTCAACAAGGTCAGCACGCGCGTCACGCTCCTGTTCGACTTCGAGACCTGCGAAGTCCTGACGCCGGCCCAACGAAGCCGCATCCGGCGGCGCCTGGCCACGCGCCTGTCGCGCGACGGCCGTGTGCAAGTCATCAGCCGGAGGACTCGCACGCAAGCGGGGAACCGCGCGCTGGCCGGAGAGCGGCTGATCGAGCTGCTGCGCGAGGCGCTCAAGGTGCCGAAAATACGCCGGCCAACACGCCCGACACCGGCTTCGCGTGAGCGGCGGCTGGCCGAGAAGCGCCGCCGCGGTGAGATCAAGCGCCGCCGGCAATCCAAGCCGTCACTGTCCGATTAGCATTCACCGACCCGCGCGTGGGACGGAGCTGGCGCCCGGTTCCGATGGAGACGCGTGTGCGATCCGGGCGGAGAGAGAGCAGCCCGCCGCGGGGAAGGTGTATTGAGCCATATCCCGGTCAACCCGTGGGCCGGCTGTGCTGCAATTGCCGGTGTCAGACGGGGTAACCCGTGCCCGCCGGTGTCCGCCACGATCAACTCCCCCGCTGCTTACAGGCCGTAGTGCGCCAGCAGTGCCGCGAGGTCCGCCAGGTTGACAACGCCGTCGCCATTGATGTCGGCGGTGCAATCGCTGGTGCAATTGTAGTCGGCCAGCAGTATCCCCAGGTCGCTGAGACCCACGTGGCCGTCGCCATCGAGGTCGCCCCACGCCTCGCATTCATCGAGCACGCCGTCGTCGTCACTATCGGGGGCTCCCCCGGTGATGTCCTCGTCGTCCCGCACCCCATTGCGGTCGCAGTCGCAGTGGTCGCCGACGCTGTCGTCGTTGTCGTCTTCCTGCGCGGGGTTGTAGGTGTCCGGGCAGTTATCGCAGACGTCACCGACCGCGTCCAGGTCACCATCCTCCTGTCCGGGATTCGGCGTATCGGGACAGTTGTCACAGACGTTGCCCAGATCGTCCTGATCGTCATCCTCCTGCCCCGGGTTGGGCGTGTCGGGGCAGTTGTCGAGGTTGTCCACCACACCGTCGCCGTCGCGGTCGCGGGGGGGGGGGGGGGGGGGGGGGTGGCGGGGGGGGGGGGGGGGGGGCGGGTG
>CAZDTB010000403.1:0-4607 GCA_964508075.1 uncultured Planctomycetales bacterium | reverse complement strand
TCGTACGTGGCGCCGCTGGGCGTGCCGTAATGCCCGAGTAACTCGGCCAGATCGCTCAGATCGACGTCGCCGTCGCCGTCCAGGTCGGCCGGGACGATCGGGGTGACCCAGACTGTGCCGGCCACGCGCACCGTCTCGATCTGCACTTCGACCACGCCGAACGGCCAGCCCAGGTCAACCAGGGCCGTACCAAGCGTGATGTTCGTCACGGAGACATGCCCATATCCGTCGCCGGCAACCCACATCAGCACGTCGGCCGCGACCGTGGCTGGCTCGGGCTCATCGGGATAGCGGACATGCTGATCGGCGACGGTGAAGGGCGGCGGGCCGGGATAGATGTCCTCCCCGCTGAGCTGGTCGGGCGGGATCTGGTCGGTGACGTCAAACGGCCCGAACGGAACCCCCAGATAGGACACCGTCACTTCGACCAGCGTGATCTGATAGACGCCGTGATACTCGGGGGCGGTGGTGCAGGTCGCGGTCGGCGAATCGTAGAAGACGTCTGCTCCGGACGTTTCCAGGTCAAAATCCCAGGTTTGTGTATCGGCGGTGGCCGTCCCGGTGAACAACAGCAGCGAGCCGACTGCCAAGGCCCCGCACACACTCCACCACGCGATCCAGTTTGTTGTGTGATTCATTGTTCCCTCCATCGCCGTGCTGATGTGCCGCGACGTCAGCCGCCATCCGGCTCGGCAAGTGGACCGATTCAAATCCCCATACGTGTGCTTACATTCTAGCAGAAGACGGGCGGCCATCCAAGCACCGGTCCGTCAGTGCGCAAAGGCAGGTGTGACCAGTTTTTATGGCACCGCCATAAGGACGCCGGGCTCGCGCTTGGGGCTGTGACCGGTTGCCGCCGCCGCGTCAGGTACGTTACTGGACGCCGCAACCGGGATCGGATAATTACCAGTAGTAGTTCCATGGATCGTCGCTCACGGAGGAAGGCACCGCTCACCATGAAGTTCGCCATCGTTTTGCCCGACGGCGCCGCGGACGAACCGCTTGCGCAACTCGACGGCCGCACGCCGCTGGAGGCCGCCGGCATTCCGAATATGGACTGGATCTCCATGCACGGGCGGCTGGGACGGGGGGTAACGGTTCCGGCGGGGTTTACGCCGGGGACCGCCGTGGCGACGCTTTCGCTGCTGGGCTACGACCCTGATACTTGCTATTCGGGTCGCGCCCCAATCGAGGCCGCCGCTCGGGGGCTCAGCGCCGGCCCTGATGAGATCATCTTTCGTTGCAACTTCGTGACCATCGAAGACGGGTTGATGAAGGACTTCACTGCCGACCATATTCCACAGGACGAGGCCGAGCGGCTGATCGCGGATCTGAACGAGTGGTTCGCCGACGATCCGTGCGTGTTCCACAGCGGCGTGTCGTACCGCAACCTGATGATCGCTGACGGGGCGAGTGACATGAAGCTCGAATGCGCCCCGCCGCACGATATTCCCAATCAGCCGGCGGTCGATCACCTGCCGCGCGGGAATGGGCAGGAGCGCGTGCGGGCGATCATGCGGCGTGCGGCGGAGCTGCTGCGGGATCATGAGGTTAACCGCGTTCGGCGCGAGCAGGGCCGGCCGCTGGTGAGTGACATCTGGCTGTGGGGACAGGGACGGCCGGTCGAGCTGGAGCCGTTTGCGAAGCGCTTCGGCCTTTTGGGAGCCGTAATCACCGGTGTGGACATCATCCGTGGACTGGCGGTGATGATGGGGATGAAGCTGATCGAGGTCCCTGGAGCGACGGGGTACCTCGACACCAACTACGCCGGCAAGGGCGAAGCCGCCGTCCGGGCCCTCGACGATTATGACTTGGTGGTGGTTCACATCGAAGCCCCGGACGAGGCCGGTCACCTGGGTGAAGCATACGAAAAGATCAAGGCCCTGGAGCGCATCGACGAGCTGGTCGTCGGCCCATTGCTCGAAGCCCTCCGCAAGCACGACAAATGGCGCATTCTGATCGCCCCCGACCACCCCACGCCCTGTACCACGACCGCCCACGACGCCACCCCCCCACCGTTCTGCCTCGCCGGGACTAGTGTCGACCCAGTAGAGAAACGGTCGTTCTCAGAAAAGGAGACCGTCGCGGGCGCGTGGATGGTCGAGCCGGGCCACGGGCTGATGATTCTGTTCCTGCGCAGCTAGTACACACGGCCTACACAGCCAACCGCGCGTCACGCCTCGCCGACTAGAAGTGACGCGACGACCTCGCAGAACGCGTCCGAGCGCGCCACGGCTTCCCCAGGTGAGTGCCAGCGGCCGATGGTCTCACCCCGAATCGCTCCTCACGCTAGACGGGCACCCCGGCGTCTTGCGGACATTCGATCATCCCTCACAGGGCCAGGGATCTAATGTGGGCGAGTCGGCGCTCGGAGAGTCTCCCAGCTCTATGACACCGTCGGCGCCGATATCCAGGATCTCGGCCAACACGACGGTCACGCAGTCGCCGGGACGATACCGCGACGCATCGTCGGCCGTGAAGAGGCGAAAGAGCACGTGGGTTTTCAGTTCGCGAAGCACCAGGATCCACAAACCGTGCGATTTTCCTTTCTCGGGATACCGGATCAGTTTTCCGCGCCACGCGACAACGATGCGACCACGATATACTTGCTCTACGATCCGGCCCCTCGCGAGCAGGTCCGTCTCGGTGAATAGCCTCTTCCGGATGCTGGCAGCCGTCTCCTCCCGAGCCAATCGGGCTGGCGCCGACGGTCCACGTAGGCCGGAAGGCCCTTGAGGTTCCCGCTCACCCAAGCGGACAATGCTCACCACCGCGACGCCGCCCGCAACCGTTACCAGGAGCGGCAGGATCACTCGATAAGCTACAACACGGCGTGCGCGGGACGGCCCACTCGTATTTGCGGCGCAGCTATCTTCCAGCGAGGCATCCGAGTCTGCACGGTCAACCGTCCCTGGGATCAAGTCGCCCTTCCGCTGGGACTCCTCCTCGGGCCTCAGTTGCCAGCCTGGTTCTCGTTTCGCGGGGTGCATTGACGTTGTCATGTCGACCTCCGAGCCTGACAACAACTGGAAAATTAGCCCCAACCGTCCCCCCACGTCCTAAAATCCATCGGGGCAACGCCTCCGGCTAACGCCCCATTTGTCCTCACGAGGGTCGTGTCCCATGTGCTTCGGGTCCGGCATACGTAGCCCGGCAGGATGCAAAACCTGGAAACCGACACAGCTCCCCCAAAACACCCTCTCCGTCCATCACTATTTGCGACCGACTTCGAATAAGGACTATGTAACTCAGCCATTATGCTCTGGCACTTATCCGAGGACGCTTCCGTTGAAGCAAGATTGTCGCTCGATATTGATTGCGTGTACATGTCCCCAGTATAGCACATGCTTGCGTCCGCTCGACGAAGTTTTTCCCGCTTTTTTCCCGGGTCCGGGGCAATTCGATAGTCCGATAACGTCTCGGCCGGCTGATGCACGCAATTCCGATGGCGAAAAACTAGAATTATTTGCAGATATTTGTTGCAACGTCCTTGACTATCCGATACAGTGTCAATCGGAAGAAGCATCCAGTGCCCACCGGCGCGGTGGGCCCCAGAGATTGTCGAGTAGAACATCGTGAGGAGAACCGCAATGACTCGTAGATTGGTTCAAGCTTTGCTGACAACGATGGTTGCCGTGACGGGTGTCTGTGGAGTGTGCGGAGTGTGCGGAGTATGCGGCGTCTGCTGACCACGGCGCATCGTAGCCAAACGACTGATTAGCGGCCGGCCACCGACGGGCTGGCCGCTCTCAGTCGTTACACATCCGAGTATTCGCTGTTAATTCTACGACCAGACGGTGAATATATGGACACCGCCAATACCGGCAAAACCCTGGATTTCCAGAAGGAAATTGGTGAGATTCTGGCTATTCCCGGGGTCTCCAAGAAGAAAATTGCCGAGTGGACCCATGTTGATCCCAGCACCGTCACACGCTGGTGTCAAGGCGCCAAACCTTCAAACCTGCTCGAGATTCTCAAGGTACTTGCTCCTCACCTAGAGCGGACGCGAAGATCCCTCGCCACTTTTGAAAGGCGGGAAGTTGAATCCTGGACCCCACTCACGGCGGAAGCCAGCGCGGACGTGCGCGCTTACGCCGAGGAAACCGGCTTGTTAGCCGCCAGAAACTACGCTATCGCCTCTTGGATTCCAAGATCATCAGATACACGCGAGTGCGATGTCGTTTTCCTGCGCTATTTCGAAGGGGTGTGGGCTGACATGTCTCGACGTATCTACAACGTCGGTGATCTTTCACAAATCGTAAATCTCGGGGCGGAAGATTCCCAAGGTCCTAAATTCGACCAACCGCGGGAGTTGGGTAAGATTGTGCACCTGGAGATTAACCGCGATAGGGAGGTCGGCAAGTCCGTCGCGCGATTTCATGCCCAGCTAAACCTGGAGGATTTCCCCTACCGGAATGACTCAATCGGCTTCGTCAACGAATTCGGCTACGGTTATCGCGCGAGGCGTGGCATCGTAACGGAACCCTGCTACGCTGAGCAAACGAATGACTTCTTGGGAACCACGATCCCGGTGCCGTGTAAGCGCTACAATCTGCTTGTGTGCATCCCGAAGTCATGCCGCGTTGGACACCCGTCCGCGCTGACGC
>CAZDTB010000402.1:3985-4618 GCA_964508075.1 uncultured Planctomycetales bacterium | reverse complement strand
AAACTCGGCGGCACGCGTCAGCACCTGCTGGAGCGCGATGTCGGCGATGGCGTCCCGGATGAAGAGCTTCCGCCTCCACTTTCCATCCCCGTGTGTCGACCAGAGCTCGAGCGCCGTCTCGACCTCGCGGCGGATCTCCCCTTGCTTGTCCGGGGTCATCATGTCGTAGCCGGGTTCGACGCGGCGGGCGTTGTCTTCGATTGAGATGTCGGGGCTGGATTCCTTGTTGCCGAGGACCCAGCTCTCGCGCTCGCTGACAGTCTCAGTGCGAAACTCGCGTGCGGCGAGTGCGTATCCCCAATCGCGGAACGCGCCCTCGGTGAACTTCATGATGTTGCCCTTGTGAACCAGCGTGACGCCGCGGCGGCCGTTCTTCAGCGCGTAGCTGATCGCGGCCCGGACGAGGCGCTCGCTGCCTTCGCGCGAGACAGGCTTGATGCCGATACCGCTGGTCTCAGGGAAACGGATCTTCTTGACCCCCATTTCATTTTGGAGGAAGTCAATCACCTTCCGGGCGTCGTCGGTCTCAGCCGCCCACTCTACGCCGCAGTAGATGTCCTCGGTATTCTCGCGAAATATGACCATGTCCACGTTCTGCGGCTCACGCACCGGTGACGGCACGCCGGTGAAATA
>CAZDTB010000402.1:0-3975 GCA_964508075.1 uncultured Planctomycetales bacterium | reverse complement strand
GAACAACGATATCAACAAAAGCAAAAAACACATACCCTAAACCACCCACTACCGGCGTCGTCAGCGGCCCCTTGATGCCCACCAGGTAGTGTCTGAAAGCATCTACGGTTTCATCGGGCAGCCACGAGCCGGAGTGGTTGAACGACTTCGCCCCCGCGAGAACTTCCTTCCACTGGATCTCGCGCTTGCCGGCGTAGGCCTGCTCGACCGCCGCATCGAACACGCGGACCGCGGCGGCCCAGATATCGGGCCCGGTGCCGTCGCCCTCGATGAAAGGGATGATCGGGTGGTCGGGGACGTTCAGTCCGTCGGCGGTTTTGGTGACGGTGTCACTCACAGTTCGCTCTCCGCAAAACGTACGTCTTGGCTACGACCTCAATCGGACGTGCCCACGGCCATTTTTCTCAACACCGTGTGGAGGATTCCGCCGTTGCGGTAGTACTCCACTTCAACCGGAGTGTCCACGCGGCAGGTAGCCGTGAACTCGATCACCTGTCCGTCAGCCTTGGTGGCCTTGACCGCCAGCTCCTGCCGCGCCTGCAGCGAATCATCAACCGCGATGTCATACGTTTCGGTCCCGTCGAGACCGAGTGACTCGGCGGTCTCGCCCTTCCGAAAGGTCAGCGGCAGCACGCCCATGCCAACGAGATTGCTCCGATGAATCCGCTCGAGCGACTCGGCAATCACCGCCTTGACGCCCAGCAGGTACGTGCCTTTGGCCGCCCAGTCGCGCGACGAGCCCATGCCATAGTCCTTGCCCGCCAGCACGATCACAGGGACGCCGGCGGCGCGGTACGTCAGCGCGGCGTCGTAGATGCTCATCACCGCTCCGCCGCCCGGCGCGTCGCCCGTGGTACCCAGGTACGTCGTCCAGCCACCCTCGGTACCGGGGGCAAGCTGGTTGCGGATTCTGATGTTCCCGAACGTGCCGCGCGTCATGACGCGATCGTTACCACGCCGCGAGCCGAAGCTGTTGAACTCGGCGACCGGTACGCCACACTCGATCAGGTACTCGCCGGCGGGCGACTCGGCTCCAATCGTTCCGGCGGGGCTAATGTGATCGGTCGTGATCGAATCGCTGAACTTGCACAACACTCGCGCACCGACGATAGACCGGATAGGCGTCGGCTCGGGCGTCAGGTTCTCGAAGAACGGCGGCTTTTGAATGTACGTGTTGGACTCATCCCACTGGTAAAGCTCGCCGGCGGGAGCCTCGATCGCCCGCCACTCGTCGGATCCCTCGAACACGTCGGCGTACTGCTCGACAAACTGCTCGCGCGAGACGAACTCGCGGACGACGGCATCGATCTCCGGCTGCGACGGCCAGATGTCTTTCAGGAAGACTTCCTTGCCGTCAGCCGCAACGCCGATCGGTTCATTAGTGAAGTCTATGCTGACGGTGCCGGCCAAAGCGTAGGCCACCACCAGCGGCGGTGACGCCAGGTAGTTCGCCCGAGTATCCGGGTTGATGCGTCCCTCGAAGTTGCGATTGCCGGAGAGGACCGAGGCGGCGACCAGGTTGTGCTCGTTGATCGCCTTGCTGATCGGTTCCGGCAGCGGACCGGAATTGCCGATGCACGTCGTACAGCCGTAGCCGACGATGTGGAAACCGAGCGCCTCCAGATGCGGCAACAGGCCCGAGGCGCGCAGGTACTCCGTGACCACCTTGGAACCCGGCGCGAGCGAGCTCTTGACCCACGGTTTGCGCCGCAAGCCGAGCTGGTTTGCCTTCCTCGCCAGCAGACCCGCCGCGATCAGCACGCTGGGGTTGGACGTGTTCGTGCAGCTCGTGATCGCGGCGATGCACACGTCGCCGTGCGTGAGCTGAAACCGCTGGCTCTCGTAATCGACGTCGACCGCCGTGTCGCGCTGGTCGCCGGTCTTGCCGAAGACCTCGCCGAGGTCGGCCTGCCAGCGTTGCTTCATCTCGCCCAACGCGACGCGATCCTGCGGCCGCTTGGGCCCCGCCAGCGACGGCTCGACGGTGCTCATGTTCAGCTCGAGCACGTCGGTGTACCGCACCTGGCATGCATCGTCGCGCCACAACCCCTGGAGCTTGCAGTACTGCTCGACCGTCTCGATCAGCTTGTCGTCGCGGCCCGTAAGGCGCAGGTACTTGATGGTCTGCTCGTCGACCGGAAAGAAACCCATCGTCGCGCCGTACTCCGGGGCCATGTTGGCGACGGTTGCCCGATCGGCGAGTGGCATCTGCGCCAGACCTTCGCCGAAGAACTCCACGAACTTGCCCACCACGCCGTATTCTCGGAGCATCTGCGTGACGCGCAGCACGAGATCGGTCGCGGTCGCGCCGGCGGGTAGTGTGCCGGACAGGCACACGCCAACGACTTCCGGCAGTAGCATGTAGACCGGCTGGCCGAGCATGACCGCCTCGGCCTCGATGCCGCCGACACCCCATCCGACTACGCCCAGACCGTTGATCATGGTGGTGTGTGAGTCAGTTCCAAGCAGCGAGTCCGGGTACAGCACGGATTCCGGCCACCCGGCGTCCCAGACCACCTTGGCCAGATACTCCAGGTTGACCTGATGGACGATGCCGGTCGCGGGCGGAACGACGCGGAAGTTCTCAAACGCGCCCTGGCCCCACTTCAGAAACCGATACCGCTCCGCGTTGCGCTCGAACTCCTTGCGGTTGTTGATGCTCAGCGCGGCGGGGGTACCGAACGCGTCGACCTGCACCGAATGATCGATAATCAGGTCACACGGTACGAGCGGGTTCACCCGCCGCGCCGAAGCCTCGTCACCGGTCATCGTGACGATGGCGTCGCGCATCGCAGCCAGGTCTACAACCGCGGGCACGCCGGTGAAGTCCTGCAGAATGATTCGCCCGGGCCGGAACGGCACCTCCACCGCCGCGACGTTCCGCGCGTCGTAGGAAGCGATGGCCCTGACATCGTCCTCGCTCACGACCCGCCCGTCGCAGTGACGGAGGCACGCTTCCAGCAGCACCTTGATGGAGTACGGCAGCGTGTCAATATCCCCGAAGCGCCTCAGCGCTTCTAGCGCATAGACCGTGCGACGCCCCAGCGCCGTGTCGATCTCGCGCCGCGCGTCAAATGGATCGCTCGCGATCTGCGGCATGCTTGCCACCATCCTGTTGTTTTCGCCGAAGAACCGGAGAATTCACGCGCCAGCCAATGCTCCTTCCGAGTATAGTCAGCCGTCGAAGCGAGACAAGCCGTCCCAGATCGCCCCGGTCGTTCACTTCGTCGCGAATGTCGCTCGACAAACCACCGGTTTCAACGCTACTCTACCGCCGCCAGGCGGCACGAATCCGGGCCGCCCAGGGATTCACATTCCGACCGGCGATCAGAGGGTGCAGCGGAGGACGCTCGTGAGACCCGCAATCTTCGGGGACGATCAGTCTGAACAGTCTGCGCCGCCGGCCGGGGCGATCACCGCCCGTGAGCCGCCGGCGCGATCGACCGACCGCGCGGCCGGTCCGTCGCTCCGGGCTTACTACAATCGTTCATGACGCAATGTGACGTGTTCACGCAGGAGACCGCACGATGGCCACTGAATACCCGCTCCAAAACCCCGCCGAGCCGAATCTGGTCGAGGATATCTTCCCGTATTCGCTGCCGCCGCTGATCAAGTTCGACGGCCAGTGGGTCGAGGACATCGACGGAAAGCCGGTGAAGTTCGATCCGGCCGCTCGCGCTGGCGCGGACATCCACATCACCGACACGACCTTCCGCGACGGCCAGCAGGCCCGCCCGCCCTACACCGTCGAGCAGCAGGTCAAGCTCTACGAGATGCTCTCGAAGCTCGGCGGGCCGAACGGCGTCATCCGGCAGACCGAGTTCTTCCTGTACACGAAGAACGACCGGGCGGCGTTGGACCAGTGCCGCGAGCTGGGTCTCAAGTACCCCGAGATCACCGGGTGGATCCGGGCCGTCAAGGGTGACTTTCGCCTGGTCAAGGACGCCGGGCTGAAGGAGTCCGGCATGCTCACCA
>CAZDTB010000401.1:1980-4668 GCA_964508075.1 uncultured Planctomycetales bacterium | reverse complement strand
GCCAGGTCGGCGAGGTCGACGTCGCCGTCTTCGTCGAGGTCGCCGTCTTCGTACGTCATTCCGCTTGTTTCGCCATAGTTCGACAGCAGTTGCGCCAGGTCGGAGAGGTCGACGTCGAGGTCGTGGTCGAGGTCGGCGGGGCACAGGCAGACGTCCATGATCCCGTCGCCGTCCTCGTCCGGCCCGACGGCAAAGACGTACGCCGAGCCCGAGTCTTCGCCGTTGTCATCGTCCTTGTAAGCGCCGATGATCGCAGTGTTGGCGCTGAGCGCGATCGCGCTGCCGAATCGGTCGTACGCACCCGCGCCGTCGGGCACCAGCTTGGCAACTTGTCTCCAGGAGCAATTGGGCTGCCGAGTAAACACATACGCCGCGCCGGTCTCTTCGCCGTGGTCGTCATCGCCCCACGCCCCGATGAGGGCGACATCGGCGCTCAGAGCAACCGCCGCTCCAAATGCGTCGGCCGTAGCGATGTCGTCGCTGACGAGCTGGGCAACCTCCGTCCAGGCCCGGGTGGCGTCACGCTCGAAAACGTAGGCCGCGCCGCCAGCCGGGGCGAACGCGAATGCAGTCGTAGCTCCGACAAGTGCGCGACGCGCGCTCACTGCCACGGATTCACCGAAGTTCCAGAACACGTCGCCGTCGTGCGGCAATAGCTTGGCGGCTTGGGACCAGGCCCCGTTCGGATCGCGCTCGAAGACGTATGCCGACCCAGAGTAGTTGCCCAGATCGTCGTCATCGGGCGCGCCCACCACGGCAACGTCACCCTCAATCGCGACAGCATATCCAAAGTTGTCGTAGGCCCCGCCATCGTCGGCCAGCAACTTGGGCGCCTGGAGCCAGACGCCGTTCGGATCACGCTCGAAGACATACGCGGAGCCCGAGCGCCAGCCGTTATCGTTGTCGCGCGGCGCGCCTACGATGACCAGGTTCCCATCGGCTGCGAGAGCTTCGCCGAAGCCGTCGCCCGTCTCGTGATCGTCGGGTCGAAGCAACGCGACTTCCAGCCACTCAGTGCCTGAGCGCTGATAAACGCGTGGCCAACCGGTTGAGCCAACCACGGCGCTCTGGCCATCGAAAGCCAGATGCCAGCCGGCACCCAAGCCTTGGCCCTCCGGGAGGGCGAACTCGGCCGTGTTGAGCCATTCGCCAGCGAACCGTTCGAAGACGTAGACGCCTCCGGAGGTGTCGTAGTCGCGGTCGTGCCAGGGCGCCCCGACCATGGCAATGTCGTTGCCTAGCCCGACGGAGAAGCCGAAGCGGTCGCCGGCCGCCCCGTCGTCGCCCGTCAGCTTTGCACGCTCACACTGACCGTGTGCTGGGATCGGCACGACCGGAAGTGAGGCTGCCGCCAGGACCAGCAACCGCGCGATCTTCGGAGAAACAAGTCGTTTGCTCGTTGGCGTTTCCGTATGTTGCATCTTGCTCGCTTGCCTTCGGCTTGCATTCGGGCCTTACCACTCAATCAGGCTCGACCAGATCAGGGCCTTGTTGCGCTCCTCGTACTGCGAAGTCCCGTTGAACGCCGTCCAGATCCGGTCGGCGTACCAGGCGATCCCGATGTACTCACGCGGCGTGGCCTGTCGCGACTGCGTAAAGCCTATCCAGTGGAATATCTATCAACACACCATGCTCCTCCACCCGGTCTTCCTTCCTGGACGTGCTTATGCCGACGTGAAGGCCACGAGCCCTTCGTGACACACGTGTATTTTACAGCGCGACTCCTTGTCGCGGCAACGATTTCTTGGAGTATCCGCGAGGAGGGGTGAGCGTCAGGAGAAGGGGTAGCCATACGCCGGTGAGGCTGCTGCTCCGGCGATTCGCCCGAGACGAGTGGCGTCGAGCCCGTAGGGCGATTGACAGTAGCCACGGGCGCAAGCCTGTGGTTCTGGCCTCAACGTTCGGGAGCCCCCGCAGGGGGCGTTTGAAGCCACCGCAACATGATTGATCAAGCTCAGGATCATCAACCCGCATACGCCGGCCCTGCAAGCGCCCCCTGCGGGGGCTCTCTCCTATGGGGCCTGCTTCCCACGGGCTTGCGCCCGTGGCCATTCTCAAACGCCCCCTGTGGGGCTGGGTTGGCAGCCCCCACCGCGGCGCCCCCGAGTTGTCTCGGCTGTCCACCCGCTATTCGAATCTCGACGCTACCCCTTTCTGTGACGCTCATCCCCCGAGGGGCCGAGGCTGGAGACGCCGCGCCGGTTCACGGCTCCATCAGCAGGACGCCGGTGCCGTTGATGCGATCGGCTTTGAGATCCTGGAGGGCGCGGTTGGCGTCGGCGAACGGGTATGTCGTGGTGTGGGGCCGGACCGGGATTTCGGCGGCCTCGGCGAGCAGGCCGCGACCGTCTTCGCGCGTATTCGCGGTGACGGAGTGGATGTCGCGCTCGTAGAAGACGTACTTGTCGTAGTCCATCGCCGGGATCTCGGTCATGTAGATGCCGGCCAGCGCCAGCGTGCCGCCTTTCTGAAGCTTCTCGAGCGCGGGCGGGACGAGGTGTCCGACGGGAGCAAAGATGATGGCGCTATCGACCTTGACAGGCATCTCAGCGGGCGACTGGCCCACCCACGCCGCCCCCATCCCGAACCAAAACCCGCTCCCCCACCCCGAACCCCACACCTCCCACAACCACCCCCAACCCGGAAACGCCCGCTCCCACAACACCGAGGACCACAACCCCACCATGA
>CAZDTB010000401.1:0-1970 GCA_964508075.1 uncultured Planctomycetales bacterium | reverse complement strand
AGTGCTCTTCGCCGCGCGTCGCAACATAGACCTCGCAGCCACGGTGGAGGGCGATCTGCATGACGACGTGTGCGGACGAGCCGAAGCCGTAGAGAGCCAACCTGCCGCCGTTGGGCAGATTGCAGCGCTTCAAAGCCCGATAACCGATGATCCCGGCACAGAGCAGCGGAGCAGCATCGGTGTCAGAGAAGATCTCGGGGATCTCGTAGGCGAAGTCCTCGGGGACGACGGCGTACTGAGCGTAGCCGCCGTTCGCGTGGTACCCGGTAAAGCGCGACGCTTCGCAGAGGTTCTCGCGCCCGGTTTGGCAGAAGTCGCACGTGCCGCAGGTATGTCGCAGCCAAGCAACGCCGACGCGCTGGCCGAGCTTGAAGCGCGTGCAGTCTTCGCCGAGCTGATCGACGTGTCCGATAATCTGATGCCCCGGGATGATCGGGAGGTCGTATTCGGGCAGGTCGCCCTCGATGACGTGCAGATCGGTTCGGCAGATGGCACAGCAAGCGACCTTGAGCCGGACTTCACCAGGGTCGGGCCGAGGGTCCGGCAGGTCGGTGAGTTCGAGCGGAGATTCGGTGATCGGTTGAATTCTGTTAAGCAGCATGGCCTTCATGATCGGCTCCGGGCAATCAAGCTGTTCGTGCTGTGATTCGCGGTGTCATGATACAGCACGCGGGACGCGGGAGTGCGTAGTTTCTTGAATCGGTGCAAGGCGTCCGTTACAGTGAGGTCGAAGGTGCATCTTGCCGGGGTTTCATCGAGGACGGCAAGCAAACGCTACACACCTGCCGTCGAGAGCGCGGCGAGGTCACCTTCCGATACAACCGCCGCGCGGGCTGAAGCCCGCGACTCTTCACGTTGCACGACCATCGATGTCGGTCGCGAGAAAGCGCCTTGAGGCGCTCTGAGGGAGGCAACAGATGTCCTATCGCATTGCAGTTGGGCTGCTGGCCGCGGGATTGTTACTTGGGGTGGTCTCGGTGCAGGGGGACGAGGTCGGGAGTCAGGGACGGAACTCGGTGGTCCCCGCGGAGGTGCGCACCGAATCACAGTCAGCGGAGCAAGAGACGCGCGCGTCCCAAGCCCCGCCGGGGCACCTGGAACGCCCGCATGATCCGTACGTTCCGGTCCCGCCCGAACGTCGGCGTACCGCCCCCGCCCTGCTTTGGAGCCGCAACGGGCACGTCAGCGTGCAGGTCAATGTGGATGCCCACGGTGACAACATCGTCGGCGACGCCGCTAACGAGCCCTCGATTGCGATCGATCCGACCAACCCGAGCCGTATGGTCATCGGTTGGCGACAATTCGACACAATCGCGAGCGACTTCCGTCAGGCCGGCTGGGGCTACACCGCCGACGGGGGGGCAACCTGGACGTTTCCCGGCGTGATCGAGCCGGGCGTGTTCCGCTCCGATCCGGTTCTGGATGCCGACACCCAGGGCAACTTTTATTACAACAGCCTCACGACGGACTGGACCGATTACTGGTGTCACGTGTTCAAGTCGACCGATGGTGGCCAGAGCTGGGATTGGGGGACCTACGCCTATGGCGGCGACAAGCAATGGATGGTCATCGACCGCACGGACGGAATCGGCCAGGACAACATCTACGCAGACTGGACGTCAACCTACAGCGTCTGCTATCCCGGGCACTTCACCCGTTCCTACGACGGCGGGCAGACCTACCTCGCTTGCACGAGCATTCCCGGCGATCCGTTCTGGGGAACCTTGGCCGTCGGGCCGGACGGCGAGCTGTACGTATGCGGCAACGGCTTCGTCGTCGCGAAGTCCAGCACCATGCAAGACGCCGGCCAGCCCGCGCAGTGGGACTTCACAACCACGGTGAACCTTGGTGGAAGCATGGGGTACTCGGGCGGGCCCAACCCCGGCGGACTGCTCGGCCAGGTCTGGATCGCGGTCGACCGCTCCGATGGCCCGACGCGCGGCAACGTCTACCTGCTTTGCTCGGTGGAC
>CAZDTB010000400.1:0-4717 GCA_964508075.1 uncultured Planctomycetales bacterium | reverse complement strand
AGGTGTGTCTTCCGTTTCAGCGCGCTGATCGTCCTCACCGTCGGCGTCTCGCCCCATACGCCGTACACGGTCCCTGCCGATCAGATCCGCGCCGCCATCACACTGGCCGACGAGATCGGTCGGCCGTGGACCATGCACCTAGCCGAAACGCCGGAAGAGGTTGCGTTCCTTCGCGGCGAGACGGTCACGCTTGGGCGGGCGATCGAACGCATGCAGAAGCGATGCGGCGTCGTGGCACCGCTTTGCTCACCTATAGCACTTCTGGCCAATTGCTCCCGCGAGTATCGGTCCGGTTCGATTGCCCACGCGAACTACGTCGCCGATGACGAATTCGAGCTGTTGGCCGCGGCCGGGCATCTCGTCGTCTACTGTCCCCGGTCGCACCATTTCTTCCGGCACGCGCCACACCCGTTCATGCGCATGCGCGCGGCGGGGATCACCGTGACGCTGGGCACCGACAGTCTCGCGAGCAATGAGAGCCTCTCGATGCTCGACGAACTGCACCACATTCACACGCACGTGGCGGGCGCGCCCGCGCCGGACGAGTTGCTGCGCATGGCGACGCTGGACGCCGCCCGCGCTCTTGATCTGGACGGTCAGATTGGGTCGTTGGAGCCGAGTAAGCAGGCCGACCTGGCGGCGTTTGCCTGTCCAGGCGAGGTCATTGACCCGATTCGGCAACTGATCGAGGCGCCGGTTGCCGCCGGCGCTGTCTGGGTCGCCGGCAGACGTGTCATATAGGGGAATTCAGCGCGGTTCGAGCACGGCTGACACAGCCGTGCCACACGATACACGGTTGGCGCGGTCGTGCCGCACTTGAAGAAAGACCTGTTGGGTGGCACGGCCGTGTCGGCCGTGAAGTCACGGGATCTAATCCGATTCCGGATCAAGCATCGTCGTTGCGAGCCGCTCCCCGCGCTCCCGGCTTGAAGACCACGCCCTCCCGCGTGTGTCCGTTCAGCACCACGTCAAGCGGTTCGCCCACGCGCACATGCCGCACGAACTGCGTCTCTTCCACCACTTCCTGCGCCGCGAGCCAATCCCAGTCGATGAACCCCTCGTGCAGCGACGGGTGTACGGTGAAGTACCCGATCCCGAACGATGTCAGATTCTGGAAGAAATGCGTGCCTTGCGAAGGCGTGACCACAAAACCCTCCAGCGAGGCCTCGACGATCACCTGCGCTGACGAGATCTGCTCCCAGGTCACCGGAATCCCCAGCCAGCGGTCCGCCGAGCCCCAGCGTCCCGGACCGATCAAGACGCATTGCCGCCCGCGATGAAGCAGGTTGTCGTTGATCTTCGCCAACTCAGTGGCAATCTCTCGGGTCCGGCTGGACTCGAACTCGTCGGGTTTTACATAGACGATGTCGTGTATGCCGCACATTTCCCCGTCACCCAGCGCTCGCGGGCTGAAGCAGACCGCATGCTGCATGTCGGCCTGGCGCAGGTCCACGTCGCCGCGCCCCTCCAGTGAGATAGTCGGGCGGATCTGCAGAACCCCGAACTCCATCGGCTGCGCGCTCATGTCGACGGCGAACTCGATCTCGATCGGGCAGGCCATCCCCTCCCGACCGATCTCGAGCAAGAGCCGAAGTATCGCCGCCAGCGGGAACAGCTCGGACTTGAGCACGTGCGCGAAGGTCACCAGTCGCGGACCGTCGCGCTGCACGCCGTCGTAGACGATGTCGTTCTCGGGTGAATAGACCGACCCGATCGGCGCCAGCGTGCCGTCGGATTCCGCCACGTCCAGGCCGGCCTTGTCCAGGTTGGCGTTGGCATCCGGCGTGGGGTAGACCTCCGGATGACTCACGTCCAACGCGTAGAACTCGCGCTGCGAGTTCGCGAGCAGGTCCTTCGTGGTCGGAAACTGCGGTAGCACGTGTGGCAGTGGCGGGGAAAACATCAGAGTCTGACCGCCTTCGACGACGGTCTTGCCCAGTCCGAGGGCCACGTTGGCGACGCCGTCTTCCGGCCGCATCTGCCCGACCGGATAGGAGTTGTGGGAACGTGCTACACCGGAGAATGTCGGGTAGAAGCGCGCGTGGTGGGCGCTGCCGACCAGTTCCTGGAGGATCACGCCCATTCGTTCCTCTTCCGAGTGCCGCCCGGTCGCCTTGAGATAGCGTCGGGCGTTGCGGAAGAAGGTGGAGGCGTATACCAGCTTGATGGCGCTGCAGAGCTGATCCAGCCGGACATCCAGGTCGGCATGGTTGTTGGGAATCATGTGTGTGGTATAGACGCCGGCGAAGGGCTGGCCCTGTGAATCCTCGAGCAGGCTGCTGGAGCGGACCGCCAGCGGATAGCGCACGCGTTTCAGGAAGGCGGTCAGGTCGCTGGAGATCGCCTGGGGCAAGGTCGCGGCCAGAAACGCTTTGGCAATCTTCTCGTCGCCGACCTTCCGGGCCACGAGCTTGTGCAGCCGGTTACGCTCCAGGAACTCCTCGTAGACGTCGGTTCCGATGGCGGCACTACTGGGGACGGCGATGCGCACGCCCTCGAAGCGATGGTGCAGATCGTAGCGCCGGATCAGGGCGTTGATGAACGCCAGTCCGCGGGCTTTCCCGCCGATCGAGCCGGCGCCGATCCGAGTGAACGCCATCGGGACATCGAGCCGGGTGGGCGAGAAGTCGGCGATCACGCCGCTCTGGGCGCGCTCGCGAAACTCGGTCAGGTTGTCGAGCAGATACTGTCGCAGCTCGGCCACGGTAGCGAAGTCGCTCACCTTTCGCGGGCGAATCCGGGTCGCTAAAGCGAACTCCGTGCGGGCCATCAGCCAGTTGCTGAAGTGGTTGCTGCTGGCGTGAAACACCAGCGACTCGGGCGGCACGGTCGCGATCGCCTCCTCGAACGAGGCCAGATCATGTGCCCGACCAACCTCACGGCCGTCGGGCATCATGAAGACGAAGTCCCCAAAGCCCAGGTACCCAAGCATGAACGCTTGCAGGTCCTGCAGCAGGCTCGGTGACTGCTTGTTCAGGAAGTAGGCGCGCAGCTTGCCGGCCGCCTTGGCGTGCCGGCCGTCGGAGGACTGCAGCAGCACGGGCAGATGGGGGGTTTCCTCTCGGATGCGTCGAATGAACTCCAGCCCGGCGTGATCGTCCAGCTTGCCGTCCTTCGGGAAACGGATATCGGAGATGACTCCGAGCATGTATTCACTGAACTTCGAGTAAAGCTCCCAGGCCTCCTCGAACGTCTCGGCCATCAGAATCTTGGGCCGGGCCCGCATCCGCAGCAGCCGGTGCATCGGGTTGATGCCTTCGGCCATCAGCGTTTGCGTCAGCTTGACCAGTTCTCCGTAGATCAGCGGCAGGTATGCCGAATAGAACCGGACTGAGTTCTCGACCAGGATGATGACCCGCACGTCGCCGTATTGCGTGTCGTGTTCGGCGTTGAGCTGATCCTCGACGAACTTGACGATCGCCAACAGGATCTTGGCGTCGCCATTCCAGACGAAGATGCGGTCGATGCTGTCACAGCGTGAGAGCTCGGGATGGCGCAGCAGTTCGCGATTCTCGCCCGCCAGAACGACGACCGGCATGTCAGGGCGGATCTCCTTGACGGCCTCGGCGAAATCCGGGAGGTTCCATTGCCCCAGACGGGTCATGGTGATGACCATGTCGACCGGGCGGCTCTTGATGAATTCGAGGGCATCCTTACCGGTCGAAGCCCGCGAGACGCGCGGGGCCTGACTGAGATTCATGTCGACGTACTCGCTGCTGATCAGTTCGGTCAGCAGCCCTTCTTCCTCGAGGATGAACGACTCGTACAGGCTGGAAACCAGGAGCACGTTGTGCACCCGGCAGGGCATCAGGTTGTGAAACCCGCGGAAGTGCAGATCGGGTTCGTCGCGCTGCTCGTCGCGAACTGTTTCGACCATCACTCGCTCCGGTGCCTGGCAGACTCGTAGCGCCGGGCCTCCGAGTCCGGCGTCTGACACCCGATCCTCAGGTGCGCCGGGTCGGGAGGCCCGGCTCCAGAAGTATTCTAGCGATCTAGCGGCGGCACCCGGTCTCGCGCCGTTCATGTCAGAGTATCAGAAGCAAGGGCGAGACGGAATCACCGCCTCGCCCTGGGTCGTCAGTCGATTGTAGAACCACCTGCGAACTAGACCACGCCGTGGTCGAGCATCGCGTCGGCCACCTTCAGGAAGCCGGCGACGTTGGCGCCGTTGACGTAGTTGCCCGGCGTGCCGTACTTCTCGGCGGTCTCTACGCAGGCCTGGTGGATGCTCTTCATGATGTTGTGCAGCTTGGCGTCCACCTCTTCGCGGGTCCAGGCCAGGCGCATCGAGTTCTGCGACATCTCGAGACCGGAGACGGCGACACCGCCGGCGTTGGCGGCCTTGCCGGGCCCGTAGAGGATCTTGCTTTCGAGGAAGACGTTGACGCCGTCCGGCGTGGTGGGCATGTTCGCGCCTTCGCTGACGCAGTAACAGCCGTTCTTGACCAGGTTGTTGGCGTCCTCGACGTTGATCTCGTTCTGCGTGGCGCAGGGCAGGGCCACGTCACACTTGACCTGCCAGAGCGGGTTGCACTTGGCGCCGGCCTCCGTCACGTGGTAGCTGGCCTTGGGGTACTTGTCGACGTACTCCTTGATGCGGCCGCGCTTGACGTTCTTGAGCTGCATGACGAAGGCGAGCTTGTCGCGGTCGATGCCCTGCTCGTCGACGATGAAGCCGTTGGAGTCGGAGAACGCGACCGGCTTGCCGCCGAGGTCG
>CAZDTB010000399.1:0-4719 GCA_964508075.1 uncultured Planctomycetales bacterium | reverse complement strand
GGCAACGAGGCGACTAGGGGTCGTCCGCTCCCTTACGGTCGCGGTTCTGTACACGGGTTCTCGCGGTTCTGTACACGGGTGAGGGAATGGGACTGTTCACGAAGAAGACGGATGAAGCGCCGGCCCCCCCGGCCACGGCGCCGCCGCCGCCACCCAAGCCGGCCGAGTCGTCTGGACGGGCCACCTCAGCGGCAGGCGGTGCCGCGCCGCCGCCGCCGCCCGCGAAAGCGGCTGCGGCTCCCGGGGCTGGTTTGAAGCCGGCGAAGAGCTCGCCGCTGAAAAAGATGCAGGCCGAGGAGCGGTTCCAGAAGTTTCACGAGCTGAAGAGCGTGATTCACCGGAAGTTGGTCGACCAGCTCGACATGACCAAGCTGGGGACGGACGCCTCGGAGGAGCTGCGCGATCAGGTTCGACGGGTCGTGTTGGCGCTGTGTGAAGAGGAAGACACGCTGCTGAATGCCAGCGAGCGGCAGCGGTTGGCACAGGAGATTCTCGACGAGACTTTCGGGCTGGGGCCGCTGGAAACGCTGCTGGCCGATCCAAAGATCTCCGACATTTTGATCAACGGGCCGCGACGGATCTACGTGGAACGCGGGGGCCGGCTGACGCTGACCGACGTCAAGTTCAAGGATGACGGGCACCTGCTGCACATCATTGACAAGATCGTCTCCCCGCTGGGTCGGCGGTGCGACGAAGTCTCGCCGATGGTGGACGCCCGCCTGAAGGACGGCAGCCGCGTCAATGCGATCATCCCGCCGCTGGCAATCGACGGGCCGTCGATGTCGATCAGGCGATTCGGGAGCAACCCGGTGACGTGGGAAGACTACGTCAACTACAAGTCGTGCGCGCCGGAGATGATCGAGTTCTTCGAGGCGTGCGTACATTCCGGGCTGAACGTGCTGATCGCGGGGGGGACCGGCTCGGGAAAGACCACGCTGCTGAACAACCTGTCGGCCTTCATCCCGGACGATGAGCGGATCGTGACGATTGAAGACGCGGCGGAATTGCAGCTGCGCCAGCCACACGTGGTGCGGCTCGAGACACGCCCGCCGAACCTGGAGGGCAAGGGGCGGGTGACGATCCGCGATCTGCTGGTGAATTCGCTGCGGATGCGTCCGGATCGGATCGTGGTGGGCGAGTGCCGGGGGGGCGAGACGTTGGACATGCTCCAGGCGATGAACACCGGTCACGAGGGCTCGATGACCACGGTTCACGCCAACAACACGCGCGACTGCGTGCAGCGCGTCGAGACCATGGTGATGATGTCGGGGATCGAGCTGCCGCAGAAGGCGATCCGCCAGCAGTTCGCCTCCGCGCTCGATCTAATTATTCAGGCGGCCCGGCTGACCGGGGGCCGGCGGAAGATCATCTCGGTTACCGAGGTGCAGGGCATGGAAGGTGATGTGGTCGTGATGCAGGACATTTTTCGCTTTGAGCAGGACGGGGTGGACGCCGAGGGCAAGGCCCACGGGCGGATCGTTTCCACCGGCGTGCGGCCGCTGTTTATGGATCGCCTGATCACACATGGAGCAAAGGTCGAGCCGGAGCTGTTTCAGCCACGCAACCTGGTGGCGGATTACGAGTGAGCAGGAGAACGTGAGATGGTACTGCTGGGATTAGGCAGCGACGCGCTCATGCTCGTGCTGTTGGTGGCGGGGCCGCTGATGGCGTTCTACGGCGTGTATCAGTTGGTGGCCGACCTGCGCAGCGCGCCGAAGAGGAAGATCGTCGGGCGGCTGAAGGGGCAGATGTCCACGGGCGGCCCCGAGGCCCAGAAGTTCAACTTGGAAGACCTGCGCAAGCAGGCTCCGAACGCAGCGGGCATGCTCAGCCAGATGTTCACGCGTCTGAGTTTCACCGAGCGGCTTCAGACCACGCTCGAGCAGGCCAACGTGTCCTGGTCGGCCTCGCGGTTGCTCGGAAATTTGACCATGATCGTGTGCATCCTGGTGGCGGTTCTGACCGCGCTGAAGCTGCCGATCCTGGCCGCCGTGGGAGCGGCGGTCGCCGTGTATGTCCTGCCGATCCTGTACTTCGTGCACCGCCGCAAGAGACGCCTGAACAAGCTGGTCTTGCAGTTGCCGGACGTGTTCGAGCTGCTGGGACAGGCGTTGCGGGCGGGACATTCACTGGCGAGCGGGGTGCAGGTGGTGGCCACGGAGATGCCGGAGCCGGCCGCGACCGAGTTCGGGCGGGTGTTTCACGAGCAGAATCTGGGACTGAAGATCGAGGACGCCCTGGGCAATCTGGCCGAGCGGATGGACATGCTCGACGTGCGTTTTTTCGTGACTGCGGTTCTGATTCAGCGTCAGACCGGCGGCGACCTGGCGGAGGTGCTGGACAAGATCAGCGAGGTGATCCGCGATCGGATCAAGCTGCAGGGGACGGTGCAGGCCTTGACGGCGGAGGGGCGGTTGTCGGGGGGCGTGCTGCTGGCGTTGCCGTTTGTGGTTTTTCTGGCGATGCTGAAGGTCAACTTCGAGTACGCTGAGCTACTCTGGGCGCATCCGACCGGGCAGATGATGGCGATGTTCGCAATCGTCTCCATGATCATGGGTTGGCTCATGATCAAGAAGATTGTCAACATCAAGATATAAGATAGGGGCGGCGAAATGGACGTAGTGAGCATCGGAATCCTGCTGGTTCTTGGGATTGGGCTGATCGTCTACAGCCTCTACTCCCGCAAAGGCGAAGGACACGACACGCTCAAGCGCCGGCTGGAAGGGCGTCGCGGGATCGACGAAACCGCCGACATCAAGGAGAAGGCGCGCGCGTCGGCGACCAAGTCGCTCGTGAAAAGAGCCACGCCGGTCCTTTCGAGGATCGTAATGCCAACCTCCAACCAGGAGCAATCGCAACTGCGGGAGAAGCTGACGCAGGCAGGATATCGTGCCCCGCAGGCTCAGACGGTCTTTCTGGCGAGCAAGACCGGCGCGTTGATCCTGGGTGCGATTGCCGGCGCCGCCGTCGGGGCCAGTCTGGGATACGATATCAAGGGAATGGCAGCGTGCATGATGTTCGCGGGGGGGGCCGGCTTCATCGCACCGGGGATGTGGCTGGGATCGGTAACCAAGTCGCGGCAGGACAAGATTCGGCGCGGGCTGCCGGACGTGCTCGACCTGCTGGTGGTGTCGGTCGAGTCGGGGCTGGCGCTCGATTTGGCGCTGAGGCGTGTGGGTGAGGAGATGGCGTTGGTGCACCCGGAAGTGTCCGAGGAGTTTCGGATCGGGACGATGGAAACCCAGATGGGGATCCCCCGGGGCGAAGCGCTCGACAATATGGCGACGCGGGTGGGCGTGGACGAGCTGCGATCACTGGTTTCGGTGATCGCGCAGGCGGAGCGCTTCGGCACCAGCGTGGCCAAGGCCCTGCGGAACCAGGGCAAGGCCATGCGGATCAAGCGTCATCAGCAGGCCGAGGAGCGGGCGCAGAAGACGGCCGTGAAGTTGATGATTCCGCTGGTACTATTCATCTTCCCGGCGATGGGGATCGTGCTGGCGGGGCCCGCGGGGATTCGCTTGATGGAAGCGTTCGCCAAGTAGGCCGAGCCCGACTGACAACTCGTTTACTGGCAGAGTGTTGCGGGGCGGGGGGCGCGCCGGTTGCCAAGCTTACCAGCCTTTCGATAAGATTACGAGTTCAGCGAAGCCGAACCGAGACCCGGGCGGTTAGCCTGGGGCACGACATCGTGGGACCCGTGGGAGTGGCAGCCATGAATCTGCGGACAGCGACACTGATACTTGTTTCGGCCGTAATCACGTTGGGGACTGCGTCGGCTCGTGGTCAGGCTCCGCCGCCGCCGGCGGACCAGCCTGTCGCCGAGCCGCTGGAAAGGGCGGATGTGGCCAAGGGAGGCCCGCGTTTGGAATTGAGCGCGGAGGAATGGGACTTCGGGAGCAAATGGCGCGGCGAGCCGTGCTCGACGAAGATCACGATCACGAACGTGGGGGATGCGCCGCTGAAGATTCTCAAGATCAAGTCGTCGTGCGGGTGCACGGCTCTCGAGCCGAGCCGAAGAGTGCTGTCACCGGGCGAGTCGGACAAGATGACGCTTTCGTACAACACCAAGAAGGACAAGCAGGAGGTGTCGCAGACGATCAGGCTGGAAACGAACGATCCGGAGCGGCCGCGCGTGACGATCCGAGTCACCGGCACCGTCAAGAAGGTCTATGATGCCAAGCCGGCCAACCGGATCACGTTCGCCAAGATCGAGCGCGACTCGCTCGCGACGCAGTCGATCGAGCTACGCAACAACATGGAAGAGGAGGTGGTGCTCAAGCTCAAGCCGTTCGACGAGCCGCCGCCATTCGAGATCAAGCTGGAAGAGATCGAGCCCGGGAGAGTCTACAAATTGTCGGCGACGACCAAGCCGCCGCTCAAGCTGGGGGCCAACAGCGTCAACATCGTGCTGGAGACGGGGCTGGAGAAGTTCCCGTCGCTGACGATTCCGGCGAGCGCATACATCGCGCCGCGTGTGTACGTCCAGCCGTCGTGGCTACCCGTCTCGCCACAGGTAGCGAGCTCGTTTCAACGGATTGTGAGGGTGTTCTACCGAGCGGATGAGCCGGTGGAGATCAAAGAGGTCAGGTCGAGCCATCCGGACTTGATCAAGGTAGAGCTGTTGCCGCCGCGCAAGCCGGTCAATCCGAAAGTGTCCAAGCCATTCCACGAGCTGCGCGTGACGCTACCGCCGGGTGCGGATCTTCCGGAAGGCGGGGG
>CAZDTB010000398.1:0-4728 GCA_964508075.1 uncultured Planctomycetales bacterium | reverse complement strand
CGACTTCGCTGCCGAAAACTGGCGTCATGACCACGCTTCGTGCAAAATCCTCTCTGGAGCAGTGTTTTCCACCGCAGGGACGAGATTTCGCTGGGACGAGATTCCTATCTCGTCCCCAGGCCGCCAGGAATCCCTTCCTGCAAGCGAGGGTGCGAGAAGGGATTCTCGCACCAGCGTACTGCCCTTGGCGCTCTTGGCGCCTTGGCGGTTCACCTCTGAACCCCGAACCCTGAACCCTGAACCCTCTGACATGCCTCTCCTCCCCATCAAACCCGCGTATAATCACGACATGCGCTACGTAGGAACCGTCTATCGCCCGCCGAGCGAGGCCAACTCGTATCTGCTCCAGGCCACGATCGGCTGCTCGTGGAACCACTGCACCTACTGCGCCACCTACCAGGACAAGCACTTCCGCGTACGCCCAGTGGCCGAGACGCTCGAAGACATCGCCATGGCCGGCCAGGCCTTCGGCGACCAGGTTCGCAAGGTCTTCGTCATGGACGGCGATGCGTTGGCGATGGAGCTCGAACTGTGGGAGCCAATTCTCCAGGCGCTCCGCACCACGTTCCCCAACCTCCGCCGGGTGAGCTGCTACGCCACGGCGTTGAACCTGCTGGCCAAATCCGCGCAGGAGTTGCAGCGCTTGCGCGATCTGGGGCTGGAGCTGCTCTACATCGGCCCGGAGTCGGGCGACGACATCACGCTGAAGCGCATCGCCAAGGGCGCCAGCTCGGCCGATCACGTCGCGGCCGCCGCCAAGGCCCGCGCCGCCGGCATGAAGCAATCGCTGATCTTCCTGCTGGGCGCCGGCGGTGTCGAGCGCAGCGTTGAACACGCCACGGCCTCCGCCCGGCTGGCCACCGCGATGGATCCCAAGTTCCTCTCAGCTCTGACGCTGATGCTGATCCCCTCCACGCCGATCCACAAGCTGGCCGAGAGCGGGCGCTTCGAGATACCGAGCGTTGACGCTCTTCTGCGTGAGCTGCGCATCATCGTCGCCGAGACCAACCCCAGCGACGCCATCTTCCGCTGCAACCACGCCTCCAACTATCTGCCTATTGGAGGCCGACTCCCGCGCGATCGCGAAGCCATCCTGGAGAAGATTGATGCGGCTCTCTCCGGCGAGGTACCTTTCCGCCCCGAATGGTCCCGCGGCCTCTAGCCCGGATAATTCACCGCAGAGCACGCAGAGATCGCAGAGAGGTGATAGAAAAGAGGTTAGCGAAGCCGACGCAGAAGGACAGGTGATACACACTGTCAAAACGAAACGCACTCGGATTCTGCCACAACTTCTGTCTCAACAACACTCTGCGCTCTCCGCGCTCTCTGCGGTATGAATAGTCCGGGCTAGCCTGATTTATGTCGTGCCGAACGAAGTGCGGTATCCGGCCACGATGTACGGCGTTGCCTGCGGGCGTACCGAGACGCACTGCTATTGCGGGTCCCCTCGACGGCGGCCCATGGTGAAGTAGCGGCCTGCGCCTCGCGCGGCTGCGGTGCGGTTCCGCGACGCGGATCGAAGCGCAATTCGTGTTCCCCACCTCTGAAGAGGTGGGCCACCCGTCCCTTTCGCTGGGACGAGATTCCTATCTCGTCCCCAGTTCGCCAGGAATCCCTTCCTGCGAGCGGGGGTGCGAGAAGGGATTCTCGCACCAGCATGACTTCCCTCGCTTACGCTTCGGGCTCTGATTGGCGTCAGTCGACGATCAATTCGCTCAGCGGACGCTTGGGCACGTGGTGCACGTCGCGGTCGTCACGCCAGTACTTGATGTCATCCGGCGACTTGGCGTCGTCGAGCACGACGGTCTCGCTGGGTTTGCCCAGCGCGAGCACGAGCAGAATCTCATAACGCTTGGGGATCTCGAGCGCCTTGCGCAGCTTGTCGCGCTGGATCGAGCCGATCATGCAGCCGCCGAGACCGCGCTCGACCGCGCCGAGCAGGATGCTCTGGGCGGCGATGCCGTGGTCGCAACTGAAGGAGTGCGCGATCTCCGTGTCGCCCAGAATGATGATGTAAGCGGTGGGGCGTTCGTCCTCGGCGGGGCCGGACCAGTCGGTCAGATACCCGGCCCACGCCAGGTGCGGAAAGATCAGAGCGTTCCGCTCCGCGTCGCACGACAGCAGGTACTTCAACGGCTGGCGATTCGCCGCCGATGGACACAGCCGCGTAAGCTCGACCAGCTCCTCCAATGTCTTGCGCTCAATCGGCGTGTCCTGGTCGAAGCGACGATAGCTCCGGTTTTTTCTGAGCAACTCGGTCAGCATGATCACGTCTCCGATCGGGCCCTGCATTGTTCACCGCAGAGATCGCGGAGCACGCAGAGGATTTCTTTGTGTGTGTTCTAGGCCGGCACCCGTCATGCTACGCGACAGATTGGCATTGGCTTTGCCTCTGCAATTCTTCACTGATCAGATCTCTGCGCTCTCCGCGCTCTCTGCGGTGAGTAACCCAGCCTAGACGTCGCCCTCCGGATCCGCCTCGGCCAGCCGTTCCTTGAGGCATTTCAAAATCCGGCTCTTGGCCTGATAGACGCTGGCCTTGCTGAGTCCGAGTGTGTCGGCGGTTTCCACGACCGGGCGGCCGGCCAGCACGTGCATCTCGAAGGCCTTGAGCGTGGTGGGTTCGAAGTCCTCGGCGACGCAGCGCATCGCCCAGCGGAGCCGATGCAACTGCCACTCGCGTTCCCAGCGGGCGTCTGCGTCGGCGTCCTGCTGGCTGTTGAGGTAGTCGAACGTCTGCGGATCCAGCCCCGCCGGTTCCCTGGCTTCCTTACTCGCCCGGCGAGCCATGGCGTGCACCACGGCCGACCGCAGGTAAGCACGGAACCGTCCCTTGCGGGCGTCATATTCGAACCCATCCAACGCCTTGAACAGGTACATCTCGACTTCCTGCACGATGTCCTCGGCGTCGGCGTCGCTGGCCCCGCGGGTGCGGGCGTAACGATACAGCAACTGCCCATACCGCCCGTGAAACTCGTGCCAGCTCAACTTGTCCGCCCGATCACGGAGCCGTAGCAAAAAAGTCAGATGCGTCGAATCGGCGTGGCTCATTGTCATCCATTGTGGCAAATCCGATCCGCCCTCACAACCGAACCTGTCCCGCCCCGATCGCTTTCGGTTGCCGCCCGCGGCAGGGAAAGACGCCGGCATGGTCTCCTCCGATTTTGGGATTCGGGAAAACGACTTCTCGTGTCAGACGCTTTCCGCGGCTGTCTATATAGGGGTGGCCGGGTTCGTTCGGCCCCGTTGCCGACGCAGCGGTGGGGTCTGCGCGACCGTTCTTCAACTCACGTGCGCGGTCCATCTGTCGGACGACGCTCGGAAGTCACGGTGCGACCGGCCTGACGATCCACGAGAGGCGACCGAAAAGGAGAGCAGACATGACCCGCACCATTCTTCCAAATCTCGCGATCGGATTCCTCGTCCTCATTGCGGCTGGAGGAGAGGTCTGTCGTGGTGATCCTCCGATAGTCGTTGATCGCGACGCCATGGCGCCCAGTGGGGCTTTGCAGGCGTCCAAGCTGGGCTTCGACCCCCTTCCGCTGCCGCACATCGAGACGTATTCGAACACCGGCTGCAAGGAGGACTCGGATGGCGGCTCTGACGAGCCGTGCGCGGAGGAGGATGAGCTGGTGCTGACCGTGGAAGGAACCAGCCTCCACGTGCTCCATCGCAACGCGACTTACAATTGCTGTCCGGAGGACATCGTGATCTCTCTGACCGTCCAGGGGAACCTGCTGATCCTGACGGAAGAGGAATTCCTCCTTTATGGCGGGTGCGACTGCTGGTGCTGCTACGATGTAGAGGCCACGGTGGTCGATCTGGCTCCCGGCACCTACACGGTTGAGTTCTGCTGGTTCGACTACGAGACGTGGGAGGTCCAGTGCTGCGGGGACGAGATCGTAGTTCCGGGGACGCCTCAGGGCGACCCGCCGCGGGGCGATCCGCCGGTCGTGGTCGATCCCAACGACGTCACGCCCCATGGCGTTCCCCAAACCCGTCCGATCGATTCTGGCCCCCTTCCGCCGCCACACATCGACGACTCCTTACATAGCGGCTGCCTGGACGATCCCAACGATCCCTGGCTCCCGCCGTGCGGTGGTGACGAGATCGAGCTGGCGGTCGAGGGCAATACTCTGCACGTGCTGCACCGGAACGCCACGTACAACTGCTGCCCCGACGACATCGTGATTTCGCTTTCGGTCGAGGAGAACCTGCTCATCCTGGATGAAGAGGAGATCCTCACGAATCCTTGCTGGTGTATCTGCTGCTACAACGTTGAGGCCACCGTAGTCGATCTCGCGCCCGGCACGTACACGGTCGAATTCTGCTGGTTCGACTACGAAACGTCTGAGCTGACCTGCTACTGGGAAGACATCGCGGTCCCGGGCGACTAGCGGCCGGCGGCTGTGCCCGGTGGCCCTGACCAAGGCCAGGCGGCGCTTAGGCGCCGGTGATGCGGTTTCTCCAGCGAATCCCGATCAGAACGCACCCGAGGTACAGGACGGCCTGCGTCGCGCTGCGGGCCAACTCGGTCCAGGCGCCGCCGCGAACCGGGTCCTCCGGTTGCACCAGGAGCGTCGCCGCGACGGCGGTGATGGCCAGCACGCTCACGTGCACCGGCACCTGGATCCAGAACTGCCGCATGTAGGTTGTGACCGCCCCGAACACCGCCGCCAACAGCACGATCGCCTGGGCGGACACCAGGATGAGGAATTCGGGATAGTG
>CAZDTB010000397.1:0-4733 GCA_964508075.1 uncultured Planctomycetales bacterium | reverse complement strand
CTGACCGCGACCTCCGGCGACACAGGCAGTGCCGTCGCCCACGCGTACCATGGCGTCGAGCGCGTCCGCGTCGTCGTCCTGTTCCCGCCCGATGAAGTCTCGGATCGCCAGCGCAAGCAAATGACGACGATCGGGGCGAACGTGACCACCATCGCCGTAACAGGCAAGTTCGACGACTGCCAGGCGATGGTCAAACGAGCGTTTGCCGACCCGGATCTGGCCGGCATCCGGCTCACATCCGCCAACTCGATCAACATCGGCCGCCTGCTGCCGCAGGCGGTGTATTACGTCTACGCATACGTGAAGCTGGCGGATGTCGCTGCGGGTGAGCCGATCGTGGTCTGCGTGCCGTCGGGCAACTTCGGCGACATGATGGGTGCGGTGATCGCGAGGCAGATGGGTTTGCCGATCAAGCGCCTCGTTATCGCCACCAATGCCAACGACGAGTTCCCGATCTTCCTGCGGACCGGCAAGTACGAGAGGATCGTGCCGTCGCGCGTCTGCATCTCAAACGCCATGAATGTCGGCCACCCCTCAAACCTCGCCCGGCTCGTGGACGTCTATGGCGGCTGGATGGATGAGACCGGCGCCGTCCGCGAGCAGCCCGATCTCGAACGAATGCGCGGTGACATCTACGCCGTCAGCATCAGCGACGACGAGACCCGTGCAGCGATCAAAGACGCGTACGAACGCCACGGCGTGATCCTCGAGCCACACGGCGCCGTCGGCTGGGCGGGCTTGGAGCGTTACTGGCGCGAATCTGTGACAGACCGCGAGCCGCTGGCGGTTTCTGTCGAAACGGCACATCCGGCCAAGTTTCCCGAGGAGATCCAAGCGACTATCAACGTCATCCCGGAGACACCACCCAGCCTGGTCGGCTTGGAACAGCGCCCGGAAACACACGAAACGCTCCCGGCGGAGTACAAACCGTTCCGCGACCTGTTGCTGGACCGCTTTCAACATGCGTAACGCTGCACGCGGTGCTTTGACACCACTACCGCGGAATCCCTAAAATGCCGCGCATGAGCGTGGCGACGGTGACGTGTCAAAGCGGGCTGGAGGCCGCAGGAGTCACATGCAGGCAACCCTAGCTCAACTTTGCGAAACACTTCAAAACCATGGTATGAAGCCCGAGTTGCGCGGCGACGCTGAGCGGGTGATCCACAGCGTTGCCACGCTCGAGGAGGCCGCCGACGGGCAGGTCAGTTTCCTCTCCAACCCGAAATATGAAAGACTGCTGAGCCAGACGCGTGCGTCGGCGGTGATCCTCAAGCCGGACGTACCGGCTCCCGATCACTTGAACCTGATCCGCGTCGCCGATCCCTACGCCGCGCTGACCGCCCTGATCGTCAAGGTTCACGGTTACCGCCAACACCGCCGCGTCGCTCCATCGCCGACGTGTACGCACATTGCTGAATCCGCCAAGGTTGGCGAAAACGCCACAATCCACCCTGGCGCGACGATCGACGAGGACGTGGTGATCGGCGACAACGCCGTCGTCTACCCCGGCTGCTATATCGGCCCGCGCTGCCGCATCGGTAACGATTTGCTGCTGCATCCGAATGTTGTGGTTTATGATGATACGATCATGGGCGACCGCGTCACGATCCACGCCGGCACGGTCATCGGTGAGGACGGCCTCGGCTACGCCCCGGTCGGCGAGAAGTGGATCAAGATCCCGCAGATCGGGTACGTTGAGCTGGGCGACGACGTCGAGATCGGATCGAACTGCTCGATCGACCGGGCCACGCTCGGCAAGACGCTGATCGGCTCGGGCACCAAGTTCAGCAACCTGATCGCGATCGGCCACGGTACGCAGATCGACGAGAACTGCCTGTTCGTCGCCCAGGTCGGCCTGGCCGGCTCGGTCAGCGTCGGCAAGCACGTCACCATGGCCGGACAGGTCGGCACCGTCGGCCACATCCGCATCGGCGACAACGCCACCATCGGCGCCAAAGCCGGCGTGACCAACGACGTCCCCGCCGGCGAGACGTACCTCGGCGCCCCGGCGGCCCCAATTACCGAAATGAAACGCCAGTTCGTCCACATCCAGCGTCTGCCGGAGCTCAAGCAGCAGGTCAAGAAGCTCCAGAAGCGAATCGCGGAGCTGGAAGCGCGGCTGAGCGCGGAGACGGGGGCGAAGTAGCGAGACCAAAGGGTAGGGTGCGGCTCGCCGCACCATCCTCCTCGATGGGTGGCCCACCGCTTCAGCGGTGAGGAACACGAATCGACGCCCAGCTATCCGCGGAGGGGCGCGGCCGTGCCCAGCAATTCACGCCAACATCATGCATCGCCCGCCACTGCCCGTGGAGTCTCTCGTGAATGCTGAATCTCCCACAACTGGAGTCCCCAAGGTCCGCGTCGCGCGACGGCGGGGCGACGACCTGCGCTACCGCATGAACCGCGCTGCCCTGCACGCGATCATGCTCTCCTACGTTCCGCTCATCCTCGTCAGCGTCATCGGCATGATCTACGGCGCGTGCGTCGGGACGGCTTACCTGTGGGAATACCGGGCATCGCATCCGTTCATCGCCGGCCGGCTGCTCCTCTTTATGATCGCGGTCGACTTCTTCGTCTTGATCGCGGGGTTTTTCCTGCTGTTCGGGCTGCTCCCACTCTTCTTTCGCACGCTGTCCCCGCCGTCCGGCGGCAAGCCGCTCCACCCCCAACACCACCCCCGGCTCGTCGCCCTGGTCGAGCGCATCGCCAAGCGACTCGGCACGCGTCCCCCGGAGACCTATCTACTGTCGCCCTTCGACAAAGCCGCCATCGCCGACCTGGACTACCACGACGAATCCGGTCACCTGACCAGGAACCACCGCACGCTCCTGCTCGGAGCTGCGTTCGTCGTTCACACGAACATAAACGAATTCACCACCATCCTCTGTCACGAACTCGCCCACGCCGCCACCGGCGACACGCGGATGACCAAGCTCACGATCCGCTTCTTTCAATCGCTGGCCACGCAGGTCTCGTTCCACGCCGATGACGAATCGGGGGACTCCGACCAGGAGCGCGGCTGGCTCACGGTGCTCATGTACTGGTTGCTCTACGGTTACTTACACCTTTTTGCGCTCTTCTACTGCGTCGACTCGCGCTACCGGGAGCTACGCGCCGATCGCATCGCAGCCGAAATCTGCGGCCCACAAAACGTGCGCGACGCATTGATCAAGACCCATCTCGTCGGGTTCCTGCCGCAACTGAGCATCGAGAAGCTCCTGACCGAGTACAGCGAAAGCGATCGCGACATCGACAACGTCTACGCCGAGCACCGCCGACGCTGGCACGAGCTACCGCCCAGCGAGCGCGAGCAGGCCGAGAATGCGATGTTCCTGGATGCGGGTTCGATCTGGGACGCGCACCCGCGGCTGGCCGACCGCATCCGGAACCTCGCCGACGTCGAAGCCAAGGAGCTTTCGGCCGACCGTCCCGCCACCGACCTGTTCACCGGCTGGCAGGCCATCGAAGCCGACATGACCAACGAGCTGATCGCGTTCGGCCGGGCAATGCACGAGGTTTACCTCAAGGCGCTCGAACGCTACTCCCGCCTCGGATGAGCCGGCCGAAACAGCCGGACAGGTGGTCTATCGCTTCAGCGCTGGGGAACAGGAATCGGCCGGGTGACCCATCGCTTCAGCGCTCGGGAACACGAATCGATGTCGACCCGCTCTCGCACGCCGACCACTCCCATCGGGACGCCTGAGAGTAGCCCACGGCGCGAGCCGTGGGTTGAGGGTCGTTCTTTCACGACAGAGCCCCAGCGGGGCGGTTGAGACCGCGCACGTACGGCTCAGTCGCCCCGCAGGGGCTCTGATTCGCGCTGCGCACGCCTACCACGGGCTGGCGCCCGTGGCTACTCTCAGACGCCCCGTTCGGGGCTGCGCGGACTCGATCCACGGCACCACAACCATGGTGATCGCAACGTGTTCGGGATAGACTGAGATAGAAGGTGGCCGATCGCATGGTGAAGTGTGACCCCGAGTCCGATTCGTGCCCCCCACCGCTGAAGCGGTGGGCCACCCGGCTATACTTGACCATGGCCACGGTGATCGTCTTCACAGCCGCTTGTGACCGTTCGAGCCGCGAAGAACCGCCCCCCGCTCCGGTGTCCGAGAGCGATCCGCTTGAGTCCCCGACTCCGGAAAAGCTGGCCCAAAGTGCGAAGGGATACGAACTCTACTGCTGGAGAGAAAGAGACCAGATTTGGCTCACTCTGATGATCGGGACAAACCGCAACAAGTCTCCGGAAGAGGTTTTTGGCGAGAACCACTCAACCCAGACTGCCGGGAGTCTCAACGTTAGCTCCATAGTCAGCCTTGACGCGGCGCGAAGTGAGATCGCGCGCCTGCCGCGCGGAGAGTACCTCTTCATCTACGGCGTTCGAAAGTCGTCCGGTCCGGAGCTCGAATCCGCCGAGATTCCGCAGGAAGTTCTTGATATGGTCAAAGACGTGGCCGCGGAATGCGGGATCGAGGTCCCGCAGATCGACTAACGCACCACGTAGGTGGCCCGTCGCTTCAGCGATGGGGGACACGAATCGGGATTCGAATGCCGATCGCGACAAATAGCCCGCTCGAATCACGAACGCCTCCCCTCGGCTTGATCGCCGGCGAGGGCGAGCTACCCAAGCTCGTCGCCCGCGGAGCGCGGCAGGCCGGGCGGAGTGTCGCGGTTGTGGGGCTGCGCGGGTGCGCGGATCCGGGGCTGCGTGAGCTGGCTGACCGGTTCTGCTG
>CAZDTB010000396.1:2531-4737 GCA_964508075.1 uncultured Planctomycetales bacterium | reverse complement strand
TGACCAGCAGCCAGAATGTGAATGCTGCGTAAAGCATGGTTCCACCTCGCTTTGCGCTGTTAGAGTGGCGATTGTCGCCAATCCCTGGCAACCCAACCGTGAGCATTATGCCACGCCGGCCAGCGGTTTCCAGTGCAAAGTCACACTTTTCGCGTGGACACGCCGCGGCTGTGTCAGCGCGCTGACGTTGCAATGGGACCGGGCGGCATCAGCGGGATTCTCCGTCGGCGTTGATACCGCTGCTATGGCAGCAGCAGTAGCGTGCGGGCGTAGTCGCTGCGCAGCTCGTTGAGCGGTTTGCGCAGGGCGACGACGTCGGCGGGCGGCAGGTCGCGTTTCGTGACGCGGATGTGCCGCTCGAGTCTCAGGCCGGTGTCGGTGGGGGTGATGGTTTGCGTGACCGTGCCCCACTCACCGTCGACCTGCTCGACGCCGCCCGGGATCGCCTCGACGTTCCAGGCCTCGGGCCAGGTCATGATCAGGTCGACGCGCTCGTCGAACGGGCCGACGAGTCGCGCGGGGCTCAGCCGGCGCGAGTGCACGAGCGGGATCGGGACGTCGGTCAGCGCCGGCGAGGTCTCCGCCAACTCGAGTTGGTAGCAGTCGTGCAGCTGGTCGAGCGGCTCGGACGACTCGATTTCGGCCTCGGCCTCGAACGCATTGCTCGTCAGCGATTTGAGCGTGAAGTCCGCGAGCTTCGCGCCCGGGAGAACGTGATTGACGATGCTGCGCAAACGCCGTTTCTGCCCCTCACCAGTCTCGAGATCATTCGGCGACACGAACAGGCCGGCGGTCTTGATCAGCAGTGTGCCGGCGTACTTGCCGTCGTCCGCGATGGTGACGTTACCGGTGATGGTGCAGCGGCTGTCGTCGGCGCTGGTCCAGGCCGGCAGCCGCGTGCGTACGAGCTTGCTGCCTTCGACACCCAGCAGGGTGTAGCCGGCCCAGTGGTCGTCGCGTCGGATGCGGCCGTCATGCGGATGCCAGGTTTCCAGACCGTCGGGTCCCTTGTACGTGACCACGTATGCCGAGACCATCGCCACCTGAGGAGCCTTGCCGTCCCAGACGTGGTCGGCGACGAGCAGGGCCGGCTGGACGGGGACGCCAGCGGCGCGAGCCAGCGCGAGCAGGACGGCGGCGGACTCGGCCGGCAGGCCGTAGCTGGAGTTAATCACGTCCGGAGCGGGCCGCGGTTTGGCCGGTCGCCAGGCGACGTCGAAGTTCACGAAGTTGAACGAGCCGGCGAGCTTGCCCTGTAACGCGCTGAGCTTCTCCGCGTCGGTGTTTTCGTCCTTGGTCCAGTCCTGGGCGAGCTTGGAGAGCAGGGGGGACTCCTGGGCCGCCTCTTCGATGGTCGCCAGACGCTCCTTAATCCAGGTGTCGGCATCGGGCGCGGTGGTGAAGGCTAGCCGGACCCCGCTCTGTTGCCAGGGTAAGGCTTGCGGCTCGTCCGGTTGCCCGTCGAGCCCGGCGAAGTCCCAGCGGTGCATGGTGCTGCCGTTGGCGTTCTGCCCGAAGGTGTAGACATAGCCGGCCTCAGGCAGGCCGCTGACGAACGGCGAGAGCTCTTTGCCGCGCGGGATGGTGACGGTGATCGTGCGGGCGCGGATGGGATAGCGGTTGTTGATGTGGAGGTCGGCGGCAAGATGGGGGCGCGTGCCGGCCCGGGTCGTGATCTGGTGTTCGGTTTCGAGCACGCAGCCGGGCTCGATGCCGCCCATGACCATGACCTTCTGAATGATATTGCCGAAAACGGGCCAGCCGGCCGACGCGTCGGGCGCGACCTCGACGGTCGAATAGTCCGCCAGCTCGACGTACGTGCCGTCGGCCATCTTCGTGCGGGCGCCGAGCACCTCGACCTGGTCGGTGTCCTGGTTGTACGCGATGCGCGGATCCCCGAGGGTGCGGTACGTGCGGTCCGAGTTGAGCCGCAGGTGCTTGTTTTCGTGGTAGACGATCGAGCCGTCCGGGTTGAGCGTCCAGTCCTGCTGCCAGAGCTCGAAGACGGCGTCGGGGGTGTTGAGCGAGTCGCTCGCGGTTCGGCCCTGGTCGGCGTGCAGCGGGGCGGCACAGCCGGTGCAGAACGTCACCAGCAGCACGCTGGCCGCGGCCGGTCCCAGACGCCGCAGGGTGGACGGGGGGGTGAACACGGTTGCGTTGATGATAGATCTAGCGTCGTACACTGCTGGTCTCCAACTTGCATGCG
>CAZDTB010000396.1:0-2521 GCA_964508075.1 uncultured Planctomycetales bacterium | reverse complement strand
TCGTTTGCAAATTAGAAACCAGTATTCCTCTATCTTCTCCATGACTTCTTTGAAGTTGTCGTACTCATCCGGCGGGATCTGCCAGCGCTTGATGGTCAATTCACACGTGTAGTGAATCCTTCCTTTGGTCGCTTCGAGCTCGAAGTGCAGTCCGGCTGAGGGTCCGTCAAGGTCAACCGGGTCGGGTTTCTCGACGACGGTCCAGCCACTCGGCAGGCGGATGGTCTCCTCGAAGCGGGCCAGCCGCGAGGCCAGCAGGCTGATGCCGTATTCGCGCTCCTCGAGCTCGGTTTTGCCGAAGAGGTCGTAAAGCGTGCGATCGCCGAGAATGGTCTGCATCATCGGCAAGGCCAGGAGGCGGTATTGATTGTCGCCGAGGGCGTAGTGCTCGGCGGCGTAGTCGCAATTGACGGTGAGTGGGCCGGAGAAGTCGACCGGGTCGGTATGGGTGACGCTGATCGCCTGGGCGTTGGGGCTGAGCCGCTGGATGGTGTTGTCCAGGAAGCGGAAGCGCTCGTTGGGGTGCAGCCCGGCCAGGGTACGGCGCAAGCGGCCTTCGGGTGCACCGCGGCTGGTGAAGTCAAACGTCCCGGTCAGGCGGTTGTGGCGATCGATCTCCGAGCTTGCCCGCCAGGACGCCAGGCACTCCTCAGGCGGGAAATAAGGTGACGTCGAGAGCGGTTCGCCGGCGGGCGTGCCGTAGACCACGTGCTGGAGCGGTTCGAGCGTGGACCAGTTGTCGCGGCTCTTGACCATCCAGGTCGGGTCGAGCAGCTTGAGCGCCCCGTCTTTCTGGCGGATGCAGGTCACGCAGTGGTTGAACTGGTCGGCCGGGATGACGTCTACGCGCTGCCGGGCCATCGTCATGACCGTGTAGGATTCGAAGCCCGCGACGCGCAACATGCCGCAGAGCATGCCGGCCTTGTCCTTGCAGACGCCGCAGCGGTCGCGGAAAGTCTCCTTGATGTCGTGGATGGTATAGCCCTCGGCCATCCCGCGGGTGGTGCCGGCGTAGCGGATGTTCTCGGCGACCCAGTGGTTGAGGGCCGTGTATTTCTCCTCGTCGTTCTTGCAGTCCTTGATGATCTCGGCGACCTTGGCGCGGATCTCATCATTCGCCACGAGTTGCGGTTCGCTGACGCTGTGGAGCCAGCGTCCCTTGGCTTGCCAGTCCGGCAGCGTTGCCAGCAGGAGCTTGCACCCGACGTTGGGCGTCGGCTCCATGCTCGGCTCGCTCTTGAACGGCTGGATGTCCTTCTTCTCGAACGAGTGGACGATCTGGTCGCCGTCGAGCTTCGCCGACGTGCGCAGCTCGCCGCTGTAGATCTCGTACTGCAGTGGCTTGTCCTTGGGTACGCGGACCGTGTAGCGCTGCTCGATGACCGGCAGGCTCGACCAGAAGTGCACCTCATCATGCCAGTGGCCGGGGACCGGCGGCTTGAGGGGCTCGCCGAGAGCGTTGACGGCAACCTCTCCCGCGCCCGCGAGGTAGGCGACATTGAAGCCGGTCAGCACGCTGATGGTCTCGAGCGCGTCGCCAACCGCCAGCCGGGGGAGCTCCACGATAAACTGCTTGCTACCCCAATAAAGCAGCCACGAGGGCTGCGGCTGATCGACGCGGCTGTCGATCGGGATCTCTTCGACGGTGCCGTCGGCGCGGTAGACCCGGATCGCGATCAGCTCGAGCTTGTTCGTGTTCGGGTCGTACGTGAAGGTCTGCACGGCCTGGCTGCCGATCGCGCCGTCCCGCAGGATCTTGACGATCCGGTGCTGCCGGGCGATCCCGATCCCGTTGTCCTGCACGGTTACGTCGGTCGCGTCGAGCACGACCACGGCATCGGCATTGTACTTCTCGGCATCACCGGCGGCGGCGATTCGCGCTTTGGTGTCCGCGATATCGTCGCCCCGGAGTCCGGGGGACAGCGCCCCCAGCACGCCGACGATACAAACAACCCACCACAGGGCTTGGCGTCGTGACATAGAATCGGTCTCCTTGAAGGGCGGCTGAGACGCTCCCGACTCGACAGCCGCCAACACGCATCGTGTAATCACGGCAGTATACAAGAACGGCGATTGATGGCCAACGGGCCGCCGACGAGCGAGCAGCGTGATGCGTGACAGGGTCGTGGGCCCGTGAGTCCGACGGCGTTTGGTGGCGGCATGCGACGCGCACGGCAGTTCCCCGTCCGGTCCAGCGCAGACCGCCGGGTCATCCGCATCAGGCCGGTTTGGGCGGAACGGCGGCCGGGGCCCTCCCGAGTGTGCTGCGCGCCGCCCGGGCGACTGTCCGTAAGTATTTTTCGATGATAGGTTTACCGGCTGGCAATCGGATATCTCCGCCAGTTTCGTCCCTCATTGGCCCGGACGCAGCTCGCCCCCAGTCGTCCTTTCTGTTTGTCGCGTCGCTGAGCCGACCGCGTGCACGATGCTCAGGCGTCCCCGCTGCGCATCACGGTCTGCAAAATCGAGGTCATCGCCGGCTGATTTCCCTTGACAGAGCTGGCGAAATCGGTTTAGCTAT
>CAZDTB010000395.1:0-4737 GCA_964508075.1 uncultured Planctomycetales bacterium | reverse complement strand
CCCTTACGTTGACGGCGGCATCGTTGGCGATGATCACGCTGCGGCACACGTTCGGCAGGTCGGGCGCACCGGCACGCAGGATCTGGCTCTCTTCTCCGAGCGTGATCAGCGTGTAGTCGCGGCCGTCGATCGAGACGGTGCTCGTGCCGTAATCGCCGAACGAGTACGAAAGCACGACCTGGCTCGGGGAATCCTCGAGCACGGTCACGTTCACAACCGGGCTGCCGACGCCGGCCTGGGCCACCATGCCGCCCAGCGCGGCGAGCGCGCCGACCGAGAAGAGGATGCACCGCGAGCGCATACCGCGCATGTCGCGGTTCTTCAAAACATTAGCTGTCTTCACCACGTGGCCTCCTTTGGGGGTCTGGTTAGCGTAAACGGATGCTTACTTATCCTATCACGAAAGCCGGGCCGAGTTCAAATGCAAACCAAGCCGGGCCATCGTCTGATAACCTGCGGGGCGGGGTGCTGCTAGTGGCTGGATGGGCCAGAAGGTCTCGCCGCGCTCCGCAGCGTGGCTTTACCGGTAGCGGCGCGACTCACGCTGCGCGGGCTCACGCTGCCGATCCTCGCCGATCTTCGGACTCCACGGTAGCCCGGCCTCGGCGGCGACGGCGCGGGCTCGGCCCGCCTCCACCTCGGAGCGTGCGAGCGTGCTGATGCCGTAGTGACGCCCGGCAAATCCGTCGGTACCGTAGCGCGGAAACGCGAGTTCCTGCCCGGCGAGCGCGCCGCCGACGCCGCCGATGCCGATCAGCATTCCGTAGGCTTCTGAACAGACGCCGTGCTCGGGCCCGCGTGGCGGTCGGTAAAAGAGCAGCGCGTCGATTTCGAGCTCTTCTTTCTGGCCGAGGATCTGGCGCTCCTCGGGCGTGGGTTCGATTTTCTCATATATCGGGACGACCACGATCCCGCGGGTTTCGCCAGCACCTTCGACGCCGACGTTGATCGCCAGCGCAGGCTCAAGCTCGGCGAAAGTGGGTAGTTCGGCGCCGGTCGGGGGCGTGAAGAGAGCCCGGTCGGCCCGTCGGCAGCCGGTGGCCACCAACAGGGCCAGACACGCCAGAGTCATGGTTCGCCGCGTGGCATTCATGTGACGTACGATTATCCGATTGCCAGGAAATTCGCAAGCAGTTTGTGGCCCTCGGTGGTCAGGAAGCTCTCGGGGTGGAACTGGACGCCGAAGACCGGCTGCTCGCGATGCCGCAATGCCATGATTTCGCTCGGATCGTCTTCGGTGGTTGCACACACCTCGAACTGCTCGGGCAATGTCTCGCGCTCCGCGATCAGTGAGTGATACCGCGTGGCCTGAAACGGGTTCGCGAGACCTTCGAAGAGGTACTTCCCGTCGTGACGGATCAGGCTGGTCTTGCCGTGCAACAGCCGCTTCGCCCGAATCACTCGTCCGCCGTTGGCATACGCGATCGACTGATGCCCCAGGCAGACCCCCAAGAGCGGCGTGCGTCCGGAGAACCGTTTGACGACCTCGACGCTGATGCCGGCCTCGCGCGGCGTGCAGGGTCCCGGGGAGATGATCAGGTGAGTGGGCCGCTTGGCTTCGATCTCGTCCGGGGTGATTCGGTCGTTGCGGTGAACCTCGATCTCGATGTCCGGCTCGATCTCGCCGAGCGTCTGCACGAGGTTGTAGGTGAATGAGTCATAGTTGTCGATCAGCAGGATCATGCCGGCGAACGTAGAGCGGCCGGCCGCCCATGTCAATTACGGTCGCCGACTGTCCCGTCTGAGGAGCTTGGCGCACGGGGCTCTGACGGGTGGGTGGGTGTGAGGTCATGCGCGGGTGGCGCGCGTCCCAGACCTATGGTCCCGGCGCCCAGAGGTACATGAACTTTGGTGACGACCCCTTGAGCCACACGGGCAACTCGATATTCACAAGGTTGACCTGCGTTGGGAGATCACCCGCGTGCGCATAGATGTTCGGACGATGCGCGAGTGGTCGGGCGTATTCCACAACGACAATCGGTTTCCGGTGCAGTCCCGCCGCTCGCTTTGCCGCCGCCAGCGCATCGTGCAGCGTGCCCAATTCATCGATCAGGCCTTCCTCCCTGGCCCGGGGCGCCAGGTACACGCGCCCGTCGGCGAGCTGCTTCAAGCGCTGCGGGTCGATTCCGTCACGGGCGGCCGCGACCACGTCCAGGAAGCGTGCATACATTGCGTCGATCATGCCTTGAAACACGGCCCGGTCGGCCGCGCTCATCTCGCGGAAGGGCGAACCGAGATCCTTCAGCTCGGCACTCTTGATGATGTTGGTGCGAATGCCGAGCTTCCGCATCGTGCCGGAGAAATCCGGCGCCACCATGATCACCCCGATGCTCCCGGTCACCGTGGTCGGATGGGCGTAGATCTGGTCCGCGGCGCAGGCGATGTAATAGGCCCCCGAAGCCCCCACATCGAGCATCGATGCGATCACCGGCTTGCCGGTCCGCTTCTTGAACCGCAGCAGTTCGGTGTACATCAGGTCGCAGGCGGTCACGCTCCCGCCGGGTGAGTTGATCCGCAGCACGATCGCCTTGACGTGGTGGTCGTCGGCCGCTTTGTCGAGCTTCTCCTTGAAGAGCGAAACCGGGTTCTCGCCGCTGGGACCCAGCAGCGACTGTTCCCGTGCGTTTTGCAGCACCCCGTCCACGTCGATCAGGGCGATCTTGTCGTTCCGCCAGACACTGTCGCGCGACAGCTCACACTCGGTCAGATCTTGCGCCCGCGGCACCGGCGTGATCACGAACGTCGGCGGCGCGCAGCCGGCCAGAGCCAGGAGGAGTGAATAGCGAATTAAGAATAGCGAATTAAGAATAGCGAATTGCGAATTGCAAATTGCGAATGCCGAACGCCGCTGCGTCTTGCATGGGTTTGGTACTTTGTTGTTCACGGTCTATACTCCGGTCGATCTGCCGCGTTGCCAGCGCGGGGGCTCCCGCGGTTTCTGGACGGTCTGGATGATACACGTCAGCGACGCCGATTTCGACCGAGCCGTGCAAGCCGCGCTCGATGCCGTGCCCGAGGACTTTCGGCCCCATCTCGAAAACGTGCTGATCGAAGTCCAGTCGCGGCCCGCGCGGGCCTTGCTCAGAGAATATGAGGAGACGGACGACCTGCTCGGGATCTACGTCGGCGTGCCGCTCGAAGACAAGGGTCCCGAGCAGGCCGCCTCCCCCCTGCCGGACCGCATTCTGATCTTCCGCGAGAACCTCTGCGCGATGTGTGCTTCCTGGGAGGAGCTGGTTGACGAGATCCGCGTCACCCTGCTGCACGAAATCGGGCATCACTTCGGCCTGGATGAAGACCGCCTGGCCGATCTCGGGTACGATTGAGCTGCATTGAGAATGGCGAATTTCGAATAGCGAATAGCGAATTGTGTTGTGCCGGCCACGGTACCACCTACGGACATCCGGTCATGCCCAAGAGCTTCAGGAATCGCCGTGGATTCAGAGGCGCGATTGTCGCCGGCGTGGTGATCACGCTGACGTGCGTATGGTTGAGCCCCGGGCCCGTCGCAGCGCAGATCAATGACCAAGGCCAATCGATCTCGTCCGCGCCTCCGCGAGACCAGGCCCGCGAGCTGACGAGGCAGGGTGCCCGTTACCTGCTCGCTGCCCAGGAGAAGGACGGCGGTTGGGGCTCGCAGACCGGCCCGGGCATCTCGTGCCTCGTGCTCAAGGCGCTGATCCAGGAACCCACCGTCGGGCCCGAGCACCCCACCGTGAAACGGGGCCTCCGGTTTGTGTTGCGCTTCCAGCGTGATGACGGCGGTATCTACGCGGCCGGCGGCTTGCTCAGGAACTATGAAACGAGTACGGCGCTCGCGATGTTCGCCGCCCTCAAGACCGACGAATACAAGACGCGCATCGCCAGGGCGCAGCAGTATCTCAAGGACCTGCAATGGGACGAAGGTGAGGAGAAGTCGATCGACGACGTGTGGTACGGCGGCGCGGGCTACGGTCACCACAAACGTCCGGATCTCTCCAACACGCAGATGATGCTCGAAGCTCTGCACGACAGCGGCCTGCCCAAAGATGGCCCGACGGACCGGAAGGCCCTGGTCTTCATTGAGCGTTGTCAGATGTGGGGCGAATCCAACGACCAGCCCTTTGCCACGGGCTCCGGGCAGGGAGGCTTCGTCTATACCCCGGCCGGCGGGGGCGAGAGCAAAGCCGAGCAGGTCGAGATCGACGGTCGCAAGGAACTGCGCTGTTACGGCTCAATGACCTACGCCGGCTTCAAGAGCATGCTGTATGCGGGCCTCACCAAGGATGACCCGCGCGTCAAGGCCGCGTTGGACTGGATCGGCCGCTACTGGACGCTCGAGTACAACCCCAATATGCCCGCCAGGCAATCCCAGCAGGGCTTGTTCTACTACTACCACGTATTCGCCCGGGCGCTGCAGGCCTGGGATGAAGACGTCGTCAGCGACGACGTTGGCCGTAAACACGACTGGCGGCGCGAACTGGTCGCGCAACTCGCCCGGACGCAGCGAGACGATGGCAGTTGGGTGAACGAAGCCGACCGCTGGATGGAAGGACACCCGGCCCTGACCACGGCCTATGCCATGCTCGCGCTCCAGGCCGCGTTTCCGTACGCGCCCGAAAAGTAAAACCGCGTATGGAAACGCAGCGGAGCCAGCGCACAGGCTAGACAGAGCTTGCATCACTCCGCCCCGTTAAGGCTGGGTAGGTTACGGGGACCGCCTCGAATCCCCACACGCGGCCGACACTGTGCAGCAGC
>CAZDTB010000394.1:0-4737 GCA_964508075.1 uncultured Planctomycetales bacterium | reverse complement strand
GGAGGGTAGGGAGGGGGTCGGGTGTCCGGTGCTTCGACCCTCCCCTTGGCCCCTCCCTACGAGGGAGGGGGGTATTGTTAGGCGCTCTTAGTGGGTCGCGGTCGGGCGGGGCGGTTGTTTGGCCGCGCAGGCGTTTCGGATGTAGACTGCGTCGGGTGCCGGTAGGCCCACGGTGGGCATGTCATGAGACACCGCTCGCGGACATGGCGGGTGCTGAAGTGGGTGGGCACGGTCTTTTGTCTTCTGATCGTCGCGCTGTACGCCGCAACGGGCACCCACACTATCGTCGTGGATTTCTACCGCTTCGACATCGGGCTCCTCGGCGCCGGGCCGTTCGACGACATGCTTTGGCTTCGTATACGGGGAGGATCGGGGCCCTGGTTTCGGTGCCTTGAATTGCCGCTGGTCTCGCTTTTTCCACTGGTCGCGATCCCCACCGCTTACTTCTGGTGGCGTGACCGGCGTCGGCCTCCTCCCGGGCACTGCCAGGACTGCGGCTACAACCTGACCGGCAACGTCAGCGGGCGGTGCCCGGAGTGTGGCACGGCGATCGGCCGTGAGGGCAAACCAGCATGAGACGACCCTCGCGGACACGTCAGGCACTCAGATGGACCGGCGTAATCAGCAGCGTCGCCGTGCTCGGCATGTGGCGCATCAGCATCCAGGCTCCCGGTGGCATGAGTAGCGGCATCCTGAGTGGGTTCAGACTGAGAGATGGTCGACTCGACGTTCACCACGCCGAGCCGTACAAGAACCCCGAGTTAGCCGCCGACGAAATGAAGGACTGGAAGGCACGTTACCCCCTTCGCTGGCGAGCCCTCGGGCAAACGGGTTCGTGGGTGGATTGGTGGGAAGTATATGGCTTCGTCTTGCCGAGTGTTGGCCGCGATACCGAGTCAGCCTTGATCCACAGCACGCATGCAGACCCCACCAGTGTCAGTTGGATGGTGACTACGATCGCGATCCCCTGCTGGTTCCTCTTCCTGCTGACCGCGGCCCCGACAGCCCTGCTCTGGTGGCTCGACCGCCGGCGCATCCGCCCTACCCATTGCCAGCGTTGCGGCTACGACCTGACCGGCAACGTCAGCGGGCGATGTCCGGAGTGCGGTACGCCTGTCAAGCGCGAGGACGAATCAGCATGAGACGCCGCTCGCGGATATGGCGGGTGCTGAAGTGGGTGGGGGCGGGCCTGTGCGCGCTGCTCGCGTGTCTATGGTTGATGTCGGTCTGGCACGAGATCCACTGGACGCAGTACCTAAAGGGAGCCAAGCACGAACTGAGCTTGTGGGTACTGTACGGGGACATACACGCAAGCTACACAGTACACAATGAGAGAGCTTTGTCCGATTGGGCTCGCCGAGGCGTAAAGGTTGAATCGGAGTGTGGGATCACTCCCGCAAGAGATCCCGGCTATTGGTGGACTCGCCCCCATTGGGTGCTGCACGGGTCTGACGTCTGGGACGGAACACGAACGGATAAGAAAGTGATCTGGGGATACCAGAGAGGCGTAATGGTTTCGATCTGGGTGCCCATCCTCATAATCGGCGTCCCGACCGCGTTCCTTTGGCTGCGCGACCGCCGCCGCATCCCGCCTGGCCACTGCTCCTACTGCGGCTACAACCTGACCGGCAACGTTTCCGGCATGTGTCCCGAATGCGGCACCACGGTCGCATCGAAGGAGCCCTCAGCATGAGAGGACCCTCTCGGACACGGCGAGTGCTCAAGTGGATTGCCACGGTCATTTCCATCGTGCTTTTGGTTGAGGGATTCCTCAGCTATTGGGTTGCGCCCAAACTGAGGACCAGCATGGGCTTCTTCGCAAGAGGCACCCAGCGGAGTGCTCCACGAAAGGGAGTAAGCCTACCGACTTATTTGTTCATCTTTGCGGGTGTGGCCATCCCGACCATCCTTCTCTGGTGGCGCGACCGTCCTTTCCCCGCCGGTCACTGCCAACAATGCGGCTACGACCTCACCGGCAACGTCAGCGGGCGGTGCCCGGAGTGCGGGCAGGCGATCGGCTCCGACGGCGTAGCAACCGACGTGAACGGATAGTGAAACCGAAGGTTAGAGGTTCGAATCCTCTGGGGCGCGTCTCTGCCGGCTTGTGTCCTAGTGTACTGTCTCAGAAACAAGCAACCTTCTGTAGAGGTGGGGCGGGCGTCCCTGCCCGCCGTGACAGGCACGGAGGCCTGCCCCACCACGGTATCGTATTTGTGAGACACTACACTAGCCTCGGCGCAGGTCGTCGCGCGTTGTGCGCCAAGCTGTTTGCGCCGCGCGTGAGTGAATTTCTTGAGCGGGGCCTGGGGGATCCAACGTCCAAGCCATCACAGCGTAGAATTGGCTTGAGCAGGATGGTCGCTGACGCCGCCGTGTGGCAGCCATTCTTGGAACGAACTCGCATCGCGCAGGTGGGTCGGCGTCGCCGCCTGTCGTGCTGGAACATCGGGAGGAAACCTGCCGTGCTAACCAGGAACACTTGCTTTGGATTCTTCGGAGCTGCCGCCGCGCTGGCGCTCTCCACGGCGGTCGCGGCCGGGCCGTCGGACTGGCCCTCGTTTCGTGGGCCGCGGGCGTCGGGAATCGCGGACGGTCACAACCCGCCGACCGCCTGGGACGGCGAACAAGGAACCAACGTCAAGTGGAAAACACCGATTCCCGGCTTGGCACACGCCTCGCCGATCGTCTGGGGCGATCGCGTATACGTCACCTCCGCGATCAGCAGCGATCCCGACCCGTATCTGCGCGTCGGGATGTACGGCGAAAGCACTGATCACCCGGAGAAGATAGTCCATGATTTCAAGCTCTACTGTCTCGACAAGAGCACCGGCAAGATCATCTGGCAGCAGACCGCTCACAGCGGCATCCCGCAGGTGAAGCGACACATCAAGGGCACGCACGCCAACTCCACGCCCGCCACCGACGGCAAACACCTGGTCGCGTTTTTCGGCTCGGAGGGGCTCTACTGCTACGACATGGACGGCAAGCTGCTCTGGAAGCAGGACCTGGGTTACCTCAACTCCGGCGCGTTCGACGCCCCGGAGATCCAGTGGGGCTTCGGCAGCTCACCCACCATCTACCAGAACAAGGTCATTGTCCTGTGCGACGTGAACAACCAGTCGTTCATCGCGGCGTTCGACATCGACAACGGCAAGGAAATCTGGCGTACGTTGCGCGACGAGGTGCCCGGCTGGGGCACGCCCACCGTGGTCGAGCACGGCGGCCGCACCCAGGTCATCGTCAACGGCTGGCACCGCATCGCCGGCTACGACGTGAACACCGGAGCGGAGTTGTGGTGGATGCGTGGCGGCGGAGATATCCCGGTGCCCACGCCGATCGTCGCTCATGGCCTCGTTTTCATAACTAATGCGCACGGGCGGATGTCGCCGATCTACGCGATCCGGCTGGACGCCGAAGGCGATATTTCACTGGAGGACGGGCAGACCTCGAACGAGTACGTCGTTTGGAGCCGGCCCCGCCGCGGAGCATACATCCCGACGCCGATCGTGTACGGCGACCATCTCTACATCGGTAACGACGTTGGCATCTTGACGTGCTACAACGCGAAGACCGGCGAGCAGGTTTACCGCAAGCGGATCGCCGGACGGCGCGACGCCTATTCGGCCTCACCGGTGGCCGCCGACGGCAGGCTCTACTTCACCACGGAGGAGGGGAACATCCACGTGCTCAAGGCGGGACCGGAGTTTGAGCTGCTGGCGAGCAATACGATGGGCGGCGTCTGCCTGGCAACCCCGGCGATCTCGGATCAGATGATGATCGTGAGAACCAGCAAGCACCTCTATGGCATCGCCGGCAGCGACGCGGTCGTTAAGCGCGACTCGGACGATGCAACCGCCAAGAGCACCGTCGAAGAGAAGGGCGATGCGCCGGCCCGATCGGCCAGAGCCAAGCAGTTGTGGAACACCGATGAACCGGTCGGTGAGCTGACCGATCCGCTCGAGATCCTCAAGCGAGCCGATGCCGCCTGCAAAGCGGTCGGCGCGGTGAAGCACGACGTCGTGGTCGAAGCGACTGGTGCGCTGCTGCAGTACGTCGGCAAGCTGGAGGCGACGATTACGGCCGTCGGGTTCCTGGACCGCACGCCGGAGCGATTCCGGGTCGAAGCCGACGCCACACTGCCGGGAACGACGCAGGCCCGGAAGATCACCGGCGGTAGCGACGGGGATAAATACTGGATCATCGATCACGAGAACAAGCGCGCCCACGCGGATCTGGATCTCCGCGTGATGGGCTCGTTCGTGCGACCGGTCGTAATCGGCATGATGAGCGAGTATTTGGCCCCGGAGCCGTTCACGGACGAGATCAACAGCCCGACCAAGGAGCTGAAGGGCAGCCAGACGATCGGCGGCGAGGAATGCTACGAGGTCTACGTCGTCTATCCGTCGGAGCAATCCCCCAAGGCGACGTGGTACTTCGCCAAAAAGGACTTCCTGCCACGGGCGCGCTACGACGACTACACTCTGGGCGACGGCGGCACCGGACTACTGAAGAAGACCGTCACGAACCTGACCGCCGACCCGAAGCTCGACAAAGACACGTTCAGCTTGAAGCTGCCCGAAGGTTACACCAAAACGGACGAGCCGGCGCCCTGAAGCGGTCTTGAGTTCAGCGCTTAGTCACGCCTCAATCTGCGGGTAGCGTCGGCCCCCTGCGGCCGACGCCCCTGACGGAGGGCCGTTCGACAAACAACGTCGGCCGCGGGGGGCCGACCCGACT
>CAZDTB010000393.1:0-4745 GCA_964508075.1 uncultured Planctomycetales bacterium | reverse complement strand
CGTCGTTCGTGCCGTGACTGATGTAACCAATGATCGGGCCGGGGGCAGTCAAAATCGGTGCATCGGTCAGATCAAACACAACCGATTGATCATGAGCTGGCAAGATATCTTCAACGAGTGAAAGCATTTGGGTCTTGCCTTGCGCGACCGCGTTCGGATCGTCGTCGGCGATCAAGTAATTTCCCCTGCTCACCACCTGCACCGACTGCGAGCGGTCGATCATGTCGAGCACATCTTGCAACGTGTAAGCATCAAGCCGGGCAGCTAGACGGATACCCTCGTTAATGGTATCTGACCGGTCGAACCCGGCAGGTCCATCATAGGGGAGAGTTAATCCGGTGAAGGGATCGAATTCGAGCCCCAGCGTGGACGCCAACATGCTCGCAGCCATGTCCTCGACCAGGTCGGCCGTCTTGCGGGAGTTCATGCCGCATCCGTGGTACTCCGAGATGTATCCGTAATGCTCGCCCTTGGCGGGGATGGCCAGCCCGATGCCGGCCGATACCAGCCGGTTCGGCTCGTTCGTGGACGAATCGGCCATCACACAGTAGGTGATCCCGCCCGGCTCGAGGCCTTTGACGCCGCGCTGTCGCGGAATGATCTTGCAGCCCGGCGGAAGGATGCTCGAGACCTTGACCAGGTTCAACGGGGCGATTCCGGCGTCGCGTAGTGCCACCTCGAACGATTGCAGCTTGTGCCGGTGCTTGCCGACCCCGCGGGTGAAGAACATTCGTGACGGAACCATCGGAAGCATAGGGGTGGCCTCTCCGCCGTCGATCGTCGCCCAGCCCGCGTGGCGGAACCCGCCGACCGACCGCACCCGGTTACATATGCCCGCTCGCACACCAGGAGCGACGAATTATAGCACCTGCGTGGAACTGCTCAAACAACCAGGCAAAATCGCCCGGAAACACCCGGACCGGTTTGGATTGTCCTCCAACGTTTTTGATATTCCCTATAGCAGGGAGCTACGGCTCTGGTAGCCAACCCGAGCCGTTTCGACCGGGGCGCCGCCCGAGGCGGTGCGACCCGGAGGGGAGAAGCCTTTATATACCGCTGACCGCTCGCCCCCGACCGGGGGGCGAGCGGTCTCTTTTTTATTGGGCCACCGGCGGCGATAATCCGTGGTAAGGCTTCGACCCGGTTCTTCACTCGCTGTCAGGATAAGCCGCCATGCTGAAAGCCATCAACGCCTGGACGTTTCCGTCCGAGATGCCACCCGAGCGGCAGCTCGCCACCGCCGCGGAAGCCGGCTTCGACGGCATCGAGCTCACTATTGCCAACGACGGTCCGCTCCGCTTCGACACGCCGCTCGAAACATGCGCCGAACTGGCCCGCCGGGCGGCGGAGCTGAGCCTCCGCATCGTCTCACTCGCGACCGACGAGTTCTGGACCACCAACTACGCCGCTCCGGACGAATCAATCCGGCAACGCGCCATCGATCTTACGCTGCGAATGCTCGATCGGGCGGCGGCGTTGGAGGCCGACGCGATTCTGGTCGTGCCCGCCGTCGTCGGTACGCTCGACGAACCGCGCCCGCGCGTCTCATACGCCGAAGCGCTCCACTACACCTTGGACACCCTTCGGAGCCTGCGACACGAGGCAGAGAGCCGCGGCGTCACCATCGCGCTCGAAAACGTGCTGAACCGGTTCCTGCTGTCCGCCTTTGAGGCCCTCGAGATGCTCGACCGCGTCAACTCGGCCTACGTCGGTTGGTACCTCGACACCGGCAACGTTATGCCGCTCGGCTACCCGGAGGACTGGATCGCGACGCTCGGCGGACGGATCAGGTGCGTGCACATTAAGGACTACGATCTGGCTCGACCGGGCGAAGCCGGCTTCTGCCCACTGGGTGAAGGCAGCGTGGATTGGCCACGCGTCATCGCCGCCCTGCGCCAGGTGGGCTACGAGGGCCCGCTGACGTTCGAAGGTCCCGGCGACCCGGCCGACATCCACCGGCGGCTAAGCAACATCATCAACGACCGACCGGTTCTCGAAAGGAACGAGCCACGATGAGCGGTAAACTCGACGCGTATCGCGATGACATCACCGTCGCCGACGGCGGCTGGTCCACGCAACTACAAGCCCGTGGCGTGCCGACCGACGTGCCCGCCGAGCTCGCCAACCTGACGCACCCGCACTTGGTGGAAGCCCTGGGCCGTGACTATGTTGCCGCCGGCGCTCGATTCATCACCACCAACACGTTCTCCGCCAATCGTTTCATCTTTGAGCGTCAGGCCCCCGAGCACAATCTGGACCAAGTCAACCGCAGCGGAGCGGCACTGGCGAGAAAAGTCGCCGCCGAAGCTGGCGCGCTTGCGGCCGGCTCGATCGGTCCCAGCGGGAAGATTCTCGCAGTCGGCGAGACCAAGGAGTCCGAACTGACCGAACTTTTCGCTGCCCACGCCACCGCTCTGGCCGAAGGCGGCGCCGACGTCATCGTGCTGGAGACCTTCTCCGAACTGGCGGAGGTCCTGCTGGCGCTGGAGGCCGTCCGGAATGCTACCGGTCTGCCGATCATCGCGAGCATGTCCTTCGATTCCGGCCCGCAACGGACTCGCACGATGATGGGAGCCAGGGCCGAAGACTGCGCCAGCGCCCTCGAAGAGGCCGGCGCCGACGCGGTTGGCTGCAACTGCGGCGCCGGAATCGCGACCTTCCTGCCAATTGTGGTGGCCCTACGGGCCAATACCAGCCTGCCGCTCTGGGTCAAGCCCAACGCCGGCTTGCCCGAGCTCGTCGACGGCCAGGTCGTCTACCGGCAAACGCCCGACGAATTCGGCCAGTACGTTCCGGGATTGCTCCAGGCCGGCGCGAACATTGTCGGCGGCTGCTGCGGGTCGAGCCCGGCCCACATCAAGCGCGTTGCCGCCTTGGTGGAGAGCCACAAGCGAAAAACAAAGAAGGAATGAGCGTGCTCGGCAGCGGGCTTTACGCCTGCGGCTACGCCCGGAGCAGCGCGTTCAGCAGACCGACGGTCTCGCCCTTTCGCTTGACGATCAGCACCGGTTGCGGGGCGTGCAGCAGGATTCGCTCCGCGTTTCCGCCCAGGATCGCCGCGGCCGTCGGGCTCAGACCGCGGCTGCCCACCGTGATCATGTCCATCTTGCGGGCCGCGGCCAGCTCGTGTACGGCCGCGGCGGTGTCCTCGGAACACGTGCAAATCGTTTCAAACTGCACACCGCTCGTGTCCACATCCGCGAGGAACTCGTCGAGGCTTTGCTGGGTTACCTCGGTCTGCTTGGCAATCGCCTGGCCACGGTCCATGCCAAGCATGTGGTAGCCGTACCCTGCATAGTAGACCGTCTGCACCAGCACCTGCGGCTGCTCGCCGTCGACCGCTCCCGCCCGGGCAATCTCCAGGGCCGCCGTCAGCGCCAGCTTGGAGTGCGCAGAAAAATCGACCGGCACGAGAATGCGACTGACGTGTGGGCGACAGTAGTTGGGCACAATCAGCACGCTGCAGGGCGACTTGCGCGCCAGCTTTGTGCATGCTGACCCCACCGCCGCCTGATGCGCCGGCAGCCGCCGGCCCTTCACGACCAAGTCCAACTCCAGGTCACGCGCGCTGCGCAGGATCTCCGGCAACCCGCGCCCCTCGTGGACCTCGACTTCGGCGTGGGCCGCGACGTCGTCGGGCAGCACGCCGATCACGTGCTGGCGCAGATCGTCAATGTTGATCGATTGGGACGGAGCGCCCTCCGGACCGCCGCCATGCACATACACGCACAAGACCTTCTCCGATTGCGCGACTGCGGCGAAGCGGCCGGCAAACGCCAGGGCCACATCGTCGGCGGGCGATCCGGTCAGAAACACGCCGATCCGTCGGTACTGTTTCATGGTTAGTCCCTTCCTCTGTTCGAGGCACAACCTGGGCGGTCGTCGAGGTCATCCGGTCGATCGTCGGCTTCGTCCGTGAGGCGGTAGAACAGCGCCACCCGGCCCACACGCTGCACCAGCTCGCACGGAATCCGATCCGCGAGTTCCTGCGCCGCCCGCAAACACTGTTGCCGATCGTCGGTGCTGATTCGCACCTTGATCAGCTCCTTGTCGCCGAACGCCTGCCGCACGTGCGCCACGGTCGCATCCGATAACTCGGCGGCGCGGATGATCACGTGCGCCTTGAGCCGGTTTCCCTTGGCGGCCAGAGCCCGACGCTCCGCGGAGCTCAGTCCCATTTTGCGATCCTCACGATTACGCCTGGGTACTGTACACATCACGTGCGCCTGCTACTATAGCCACGAAGACAAAGTCCTCCTGCCCGGAGCCAGGGATGGCCACGCGAGACACCCGAGCCAGTGATCAGAAGCTCGAAACCCCCAGCCTCTTCGAGTACCTGGACCGGATGCCGGCCGTCAAGATCGGCGGCGTCAGCCCGGCGTACACCGAGACCGCAGTGGTCGATGACGACGAACCGGCGGAGGAAGTGGCGTCGGCGGAGGCCGCCGTCGACCAGCCGTCCAAGCAAGAACCAGCCCCAGATGATGTCGCCCCGCGCGACGAGACTCCGGACCGGACGCCGGACGAAGATCACGAAGACGATTCGGAGGAGAGCAACTTGACGGCTGCCGCTGCCGTGAAATCGAAGAAGCGCAAACGCACTAAGACCTCGCCCCCCAAGCCGCGCACCGTCCGCGCGGCTTCGCCGAAGAAACGTGGTAAGCCGGTCACCGCTGAAGCGCTGGCCGCCAAGCAGCGCGACATCTCCGTCTCCGAGTTCTTCGCCAAGAACCGCCACCTGCTGG
>CAZDTB010000392.1:0-4747 GCA_964508075.1 uncultured Planctomycetales bacterium | reverse complement strand
GAGACGCTCTAAGAGGCCGCCGCCATCGACGGCGCGACGCGCTGGAAACGTTTTCGGCACGTGACGTTGCCGTTGTTGGCACCCACCACGCTGTTCGTGGTGGTGACAACGACAATCGCCGCGTTTCAGCTCTTCACGCCCGTATACGTGATGACCAAGGGCGGCCCGCGCCGGACGACCGACGTGGTCCTGTACCACATTTACAAGGAGGCCTGGCAGAAGTTCGAGGTCGGCATGGCCAGCGCGATGTCGTACGTCTTGTTCGCGATGATCCTGATCGTGGCGCTGATGCAGTTCCGAATCATGCGCCGAGGTCTGAGCGAGGGGGCGGCGGGATGAATGCAGAATTGCGAATGTCGAATGGCGAATTGGAGTGGAAATTGCCGGGTGCCACGGACAAGCTCTGCTTGTCCGTGCTGAACCGCGTGCGATGACCGAATGACGCGATGAGACGATCAGGAGCCAGACAACACCGAAAGACGCGCGTCGCGTGGAACGAGCCGGGCCACGCCCACGAGCTGACATTCTCGTGCTTCCAGCGGTTGCCGCTGCTAGGCAAAGACCGAACGCGGACGTGGTTCGTCGAAGCCCTCGATCGAACTCGGAAGCGATACCGGCTGGAGCTTTGGGCGTACGTCATCATGCCCGAGCACGTTCACCTGCTGCTGTGGCCGACGAAAGACCCTCACTCGATGAGCGCGATATTGAAGTCCATGAAGCAGCCGGTCGCACGAGCGGCGATCCGCTTCCTGCGGGCGAAGAACCCGAGTTGGCTACGAAACCTCGAAGTGGTCCGGGCCGGGAGAATCGAACACCGGTTCTGGCAGGAAGGTGGCGGATATGATCGGAACATCTTCGATGAGCACGTGGCCTGGACGTGTGTCGAGTACATACACGCGAACCCGGTTCGGCGCGGGTTGGTGGAGCAGCCGACTGACTGGCCTTGGTCGAGTGCCCGGTGCTATGCCGGAGTGGATGATGTCGTATTGGAGACGAACGGATGTCCAGGCTGGCCATCGCTGGCTCGTGGAGGCCGCAGGATGCGGCGGAGATATAACGCACGGACAAGCAGAGCTTGTCCGTGGCACCCGGCGAATAGCGATCTGAGGGCTGAGAGCCGACAGCTGATAGCTTGATGAACATGCGAATCTGGCGCAAAACACTGACGTACGCCTTGCTGGTTGTGATCGCCCTCGCGACGGTCGTCCCCCTCGTCTGGATGGTCTTCACGTCATTTCACGCGCCGCGGGCGCAGATCCCGACTATGGGGACGCTGTTCCGGCCCGACGGCTGGCATTTCGAGAACTACTGGACCGTCCTCACCTACGGTGAACTGCCGGTTTGGCGCTTCGCGATCAACAGCTTCGCAGTTACGGCCGCCGTGGTCGTGTTTCAGCTTACGCTCTGTTCGTTGGCCGCATTCGGCTTCTCGCGCTTGAACTGGCGCGGGCGCGACACGCTGTTCTTCGTCTTTCTGCTGACGATGATGATTCCGGCGCAGGTGCTGATCGTGCCGCTGTTCACGTTCGTGCAGAAGCTCGGCTGGCTGGACACGTATTGGGGACTAATCATCCCGTACCCGTACCTGAGCACGGCCTTCGGAACATTCCTGCTGCGCCAGTTCTTCATCACGCTGCCGCAGAGCCTGGACGATGCCGCCCGACTCGACGGCTGCGGCGAGCTGCGGCTCTTCTGGCACATCATTCTGCCCTCGGCCAGGCCGGCTTTGGCGACGGTCGCCGCGTTCGCCTTCATCTGGACCTGGACCGATTTCTACTGGCCGATGCTCGCCAGCAGCTCGACCAGCATGCGCACGCTCGAGGTCGGACTGAGCATCTTCCGTGACTCTTACGGCGGCATGCAGTGGTCGCTCCAGATGGCGGCGGCGGTGATCGTCCTGCTGCCGGTGCTGATCTTCTTCCTGGCGATGCAACGGTTCTTCGTACGGGGAGTGGTGTTGAGCGGGCTGAAGGAATAGCGAATTAAGAATGCCGAATGGCGAATTGAGGATGGCGAACAGCGAGTTGAGGGCTGGGGGTTCCCGGCTTCCGTAAGCACGCTTCTGTCAAGCCCGGGAGCCTCTGACGGTCGGTGCCCAGGCTTCCGAGCGCGCTACACTCACGTCTCGCCCAGGAGGTTGCGGGCAATCACGACGCGTTGGATCTCGCTGGTTCCCTCATAGATGCGGGTGATGCGGGCGTCGCGGTAGAGCTGCTCGACGCGGAACTCGTTGGAGTAGCCGTAACCCCCGTGGATCTGGACGCCGCGGTCGGCGATGCGGCTGGCGGCTTCGCCGGCATAGAGCTTGGCCATCGAAGCGGCCTGGGTATAGGCGCGACCCTGGTCCTTGAGCCAGGCAGCCCGATCGACCAACTGCTGAGCCGCCATCATCTCGGTCTGGCTGTCGGCGATCATCCACTGGATGGCCTGGAACTCGGCGATGGGGCGCTCGAACTGCACACGCTGCTTCGCGTAGCTGACCATCAGGTCGATGCAGGCGCAGGAGATACCGAGGGCCTGCGAGGCAATCCCGATGCGCCCGCCGTCGAGCGCCGACAGCGCGATGCGCAGCCCCCAGCCGGGCTCGCCCAGCAGGTTCGCTTCGGGGATGAAGACGTCTTCGAGGCTCATCTCGGCGGTTTCGGAACCACGGATGCCCATTTTCCCGTTGATGATGTTGCGGACGACGCCGGCCTGTTGGGCGTCCAGAAGAAACATGCTCAGGGCGTTGGCGTTCTCGCCGTCGTTCAGCCGGGCGAGGACGACAAACCAGCGGCCGGTGATGCCGTTGGTGACCCACATCTTGGTACCGTTGAGCCGGAAGCCGCGATCGACTCGCTCGGCCCGGGTTCTGGCGGAGGAGGGGTCAGAGCCGGTGTTGGGCTCGGAGATCGCGAAGGCGGAAAGGTTGCCCGGCTCGGCGAACGTGGGCAGGATTTCGGCTTTAACCTGCTCACCCGCAAACTCGCCGAGGATCTCGCAGACCATGCTGTGGACGGCGACGGTGACGGCGACGCTGGGTGACGCGTAGGCCAGCTCGCGGATGATATGGGCGTAACACACGGCCGGGCAGCTCAGGCCGCCAAGCTCCTCCGGGACGCGCAGGCTCATCAGGCCCATCTGGTAGAGCTGGCCGAGTTCGGTGCAGCAGGAGGCTTCGGTGTGGTCCCACTCAACATCGCGTGAGATGAGCTCGGCCCGGGCGAAATCGCGAACCGCGTTCACCATCATTTGATGATCTTCACAGAGCGTGATCCCCATATCGCCGGTGTCCTCCGTAGCGCCTGGCAACCTCTCGCCGCCCAGAAATGGGCTCTCGAACAGACAAAGACAGTCCGCCGCAGCAACGAACACCAGCCTCAGGGCATTTCGAGCACCGCCGCGGGCGGCTAAGATTGTAGCAGCGGGCGGAGAGAATGCCAAAACCCGAAGGGCACGACCGGCGCCGACGGCGGAATCGAGCGGGTCGGGGATGTTGATCGTAGGCCACAAGAGCCTCCCAGAAAGGGCCAGCCATGACACACACAGAGCGCATCCAGGTCGCCACGCAGGGCAACTCACACGTGATCGATATCAACGAACGGGTCAAGGAGGTGGTGGCCGGGAGCCGGATCCACTCGGGGATCGTGTGCGTCTTCGCGGTCGGGTCCACCGGGGCGGTGACGACCACCGAGGCTGAGCCGGGCCTCTTGAATCACGACTTGAAAGCGTTCTACGAGCGGATCGCGCCCCAGGACCTCTACTACAAACATGAAGAGACCTGGCACGACGACAACGGGCACGCGCACGTGCGGGCCTCCGCGCTGGGGCCATCGCTTGCTGTGCCGATCGTCGACGGCCGCCTCACGCTGGGGACCTGGCAGCAGATCGTCGTGATCGACTTTGACACGCGCCCGCGGCGACGGGAGGTGGTCGTGCAGGTGATAGGAGAATAGCAAACCCAGACTAGCGGATTGAGAATGCTGAGAACAGCGGATTAGATTACCAGGCGTGGACGGCCAGCCGGCCACACACCGCGGCACATTTGTACTACGCCTTGCGGGGTTGTTCGCAGCTCCAGCAGACTTTGAAGTGCCCGGGGACCTCTTCGCCGCAGTTGGGGCAGGTCCAGGGGGTAACCGGCTCTCGCCGGATTTGCTCAATCTCCTTCGCGGCATCCCGGATCAGCCACAAAAGCTCAAAGTAGAACTCGGCCGGGACCAGCAAGCGTGAACCGACGATTTTCGCCACGCCATAGATCTCGGCCAGCAGCTTGCCGTGGGCGCGCATGTGCGGGACGCGTTCGGCGGCAAGCAGCGGTTCCAGGCCGGCGAGCGACACGTCGCCGCACATCCCCTGATCGATAATGAACCAGTTGCGGCGGGGGCGGATCGCCTCGGGATCGAACGGCACGCCGCAATCGGGGCACGCGTGGCGCCGGGCGCCGGCCAGTGGGTGCCGGCATGCGTGACACAGCAGGCCGAAGTCAGGAAGTGGCAATTCGTGACCGGTGAAGCGCGGCTCGCGCAGCCGATGCCAGGGCTTGACGACGTCTGCCATGTCGAACGGCGTGCCGCACTCCGGACAGCGGTGCCCGGGCAGGCCGACCAGGGGATAGCGGCATTGGGGGCACTCGAGGCCCCAGTCGGGGATCGGCAGGATGTTCAGGTCGATTTCCATCCCAGCCATTATATTTCCGCTGGTCGGACGCCCAAAAGGCGAAAACCGCTACTCGGCGCGACTTCGGCAACGTGATCGCCATTGACCG
>CAZDTB010000391.1:0-4754 GCA_964508075.1 uncultured Planctomycetales bacterium | reverse complement strand
ACGCCGGCCAACCGGGCCGAGGACGGCCCGGCTCTGCTGGCGATCGCGCAGGAATCAATCCAGACGGGTATGAGCGGCTGGTAATCGATTCAAACGCGGCGGAATCGGACGCGAGAAAGGGGGCGGGTACCGCGCTACGCCCGGAGCCAGTCACCTTTCTAGCCCGACACCGGTCCCACCGGCGTGCTACGGGCAGGTCGTTCCGTACACCGCGAGTAACGCCGCCAGATCGGACAGATCGACGTCCCCGTCGAGGTCTAGGTCGCCGTCCACGTAGCGCGCCCCGGCGATCATGCCGTAGTTGCTGAGCAGTTGGGCCAGGTCGGACAGGTCAACGTCGAAGTCGCCATCGAGGTCGCCGAAACAGAATGGCGGCGGTCCACAGACCATGCCGGTGACGAGGAAGTTGTCCACGCCGGCTTCGACCACGCTCTGTGGGTCGGCGTCGTTGGCGGTGAAGCGGACCTTCATGGTCGGCGTCATGGTAACACCGAGGGCATATAGGTCGGCCTGCGTAATCACGTGCTGCTGCCAGCTCAAGCCGCCGCTGGTGTCGTGGACGGCGATCTCGGTCCACGGGCCGGCACCGTTGTTGCTGTCGATCTCGACCAGCAGGCGATCGACGGACCCAGTGGGATCACTGAGATTCAGGTAGTAGTCGTAGCTGATGGTGATGTCGCCACCGGACATGTCGATCGTGGGCGAGGTCAGGCGGACGGCGCCGTCGTCGACATCGGAATCGCCCGGCGCGTTCTCGGTGAGATAACACTGTCCGCTGCCGTCGGAGTCGGAGACCGGGTCATAGGCCCAATAGGGGTCGTCGATGGGCACGCCGCGTTCCCACTCGCCGCCGGTTACTCCGGGGTCGCTCTCGGCGCTCCAGCCGCGATCGGTCTCGAAGTTGTCGTGGAAGACGGTCGTATATTCGCAGAAACACCCGTGCGTCTTCGGCGTGGTGCGCGCCCGGAGCTTCGCGATGCGTTCGACGTCACTTGCCCCGTCCAACGAATAAGGACCGCCGATGCGCCAGTCATCGGCATCGAAGATTCCGTGATTCGGGGCGCGGCACGGCTTGCTGTAGGCGTAACCGTCCTCGTAACACCAGTCCTCGCCGGTTCCATCTACACCAATGATCCCGTACGTGTCGATCGCGTCTGGGCCGGACTCGAGGCTGTAGACATCGTTGCCGTTGCCGAACGGCAGGTCCACGTAGAGATCGGCGTTGTCGCCGTAGGCGGCCTGGTACTGAGTGATGCCGTTGTTCTGGCTGGAGGCGATCACGTACGACTCGCCGACACCCAGAGCGATGCCAGCCAGGTCGACGACCGCGCCGGCGGTACTGCTGCCGTTGAAGTAGATGGCGAGAAAGTCATCGGGGCCGAAGGTCCAGTCGAAGTAGCCGCAATTGGTGAGCTCGACGAACTTGGGATTACCGCCGGGCAGGTCGCCGTCGACCACCTCCGAGATGATGATGCCCGGGATTGGGTCGCCGAACACGAACAGGTTGAGCGTCCCGCGGAAGATGGTCAGGACCAGATCCTCGCCGAACGGATCCTGGAACTCGCAGTAGGCCATCGCGCCGACGTCGATCATCACGGGCAGCGACGTTCCCCCGGAATAAACGTCGAACGCCCCGGATTGGGCCACGAAGATCGCCTCGGGAGCGGTGCCCACGTTGTCCACCGCGCGGTTGAACGCCAGCCCCGGGCCGAAACCGCCCACGTCGAACTGGAGCCAGCCGGCGGCGTAGGCCGGATCCTCCTGCGTCGCCGTCTCGTGCTCCTCATCCGCCACGCCCTCGGCGGTCCACTGGTAGAAGATCGTGTAGGCCTGATTCGGGATCAGACCGTCGAGCGTGAGATGAAGCGTGGAGAACACGTCGGCGTCGGCATCGCCGTAGTAGTCTCCGGTGTCGACGACGCTGAGGATGTCGAAACCCTTCCAGGCCATGCTGATGCGCTGCGTCCCGTCGCCATCCAGACGAACCAGCGGATTGGCGGACGTCGTCACCCACCAGTCTTGGGCCACGATGTTCAGCGTGTTACCCCAATCGACCGTCCCGCCGGAGAATGTGAACGGCGTGTAAAAGCCGGAGGATGTCTGCGTATCCTCGTCCCACGGCCAGTCCGCCCGATCATCCGCCCACACGTCGGCGTAAAGCTCGGCGGGCGAGTTGACGGCGTCGAAATTGAAGACCGGGTCCTGGGCCAGCGACGTTCCCGATGACCACGCGATCCCGATCGTGCACAGCAGCAGGCCCACGCGCGACATGACTTTACTGCGATTCATTTCGTCTCTCCTTACCTTGCTTGACTTGCCCGCAGACCGATGCGGCTCCCGCCGGGGGGCGCCGTCCGCCTGGTGCAACTGTTTCGCGGGGCGGTGGCAAGGCATGTCCCGATTGGCGAAGATGAAGACGTTCCGCTGGGTCTCGGCTCACAGTGCGCCTTGTACGCACTCGACAAAATCGGGCATGGCGTGCTTCTTTCGGACATGCTTTCTCCCCACAGACTCTCCCAGCTAGTGTAGTGTCTCACAAATACGATACCGTGGTGGGGCAGGCCTCCGTGCCTGTCACGGCGGGCAGGGACGCCCGCCCCACCTCTACAGAAGGTTGCTTGTTTCTGAGACAGTACACTAGCATACCACAGGACACGACCCCTCGGTCAACGTTTTTCCCAACAAACTTGGCTCATCCCGGCGCTCGCCGCTCCGCAGTGCCCGACGACAGAAACGCCGCGAAAGTCATTTCTTCCGCGGCGTTTTCTCGATCAGGGCGGATTTCGGCGTCGTGCTATGGACAAGTCGTCCCGTAGACACCGAGCAAAGCCGCCAGGTCGGCCAGGTCCACGTCCCCATCGCCGTCCAGGTCACCGTCTTCGTACTGGGCTCCGCTGGGTACCCCGTAGCTGCCGAGCAGTTGTGCCAAATCGGCCAGGTCGACGTCGTTGTCGCCGTCGAGGTCGCCGAAGCAGACCTCGTCCTCGCAGGAGAACGACAGGACCTGGAAGGCGTCGATGCCGGCCTCGACGACCGAGCCGCCACCGAGGTCGGAGGCCTCGAAACGGATCTTGACCTGCCCGGTGGGCGTGACGAAATCGCCGACCATGAAGCTGTGCTCGGTCCAACCCGCGGAGGTGTTCGGACCGATGGTCTCAGCGAGCGTCCAGTTGGCGCCGTCGTCGTTGGAGACCCAGGTCTTGAAGAGGTCGTCGTTGGGGTTGTCGCCGAAGTTGTTGGTGTACCAGAGCGCGTAACGGACCTCGGCGTCGCCTTCGCTCAGGTCGATCGTCGGGGAATGGAGGTAGGTGTACCCGTCGTCGACGTCGGAGTTGCCATCCACGTTGTCGGTCAGGTAGCACTGGCCGGAGCCGTCATAGTCGGCAGGGGGGTCCCCACGGTCGCCGCCGCCGACCGGTGCGCCACGTTCCCAGTGCCCGTCGCTGGCGTCGCCGCTGACGGTCCAGCCCTGATCGCCATCGAAGTCGTCCTCAAACAGGACTGTCAGCGTGCCGACGTCGGCGATGTACGTGCCCGATTCGGGGTTCAGCACCACGCCGGTCTCCACGCCCTCTGCGCTCAGATAGAACTCGGGCGTATCGTCACAGTTGGCCGGCGGCAGCGTGGCGGTGTAGAGGTCCCCGCCGACGTGGGTCAGCGGCTCACTCTGGAACTCGCCGTCGTCATAACGGTAGTAGAGCAGGGCGCTCCCGGGGACGAGCGTGTCGTCACCCATGAGGATCTCCACGTCGAACTCGGTCGCCACCCCGGGTTCCAGCAGCGTCGGTGCACCGTTGGGCAGCATGAGCTGAAGCTGGATGAAGAAGTCGGGCATGACCACCTGGCCCACCCAGGTCCGCCACTCCGACGTGCGATACTCATTGTGTGTCCAGAACGTGCCCGGGTTGTCGGGCTCTTCATCCACGCCGGCGAAATCGCCCCAGCGGCTCCCGGTCTCCGGCGAAGTGCTCTCCTGCATGGTGACCGGCTCGCGGAACGTGCCCAGCGGGTCACCGGCCGCCCGGATCGCCCGGGCAGCCGAGATGTACTCGCTGCTGGACGAGCGGCTCATGCAGATGATCGCGTTGCCTTCGTCGTCCACGTTTATGTCCGACATCCAGTTGTGCTGACCGGGGCCGTAATCGAGCGTGCCGCTCTGTCGCAAGCTCGGGTTCAGGCCGCTGGTCGGCCAGCCGTTCATCTCGACCTCGTGCCAGCGTATGCGGGCGGTGCCGTCCTCGCCGGTGGTGTGCACCAGCCACAGCGACCCGTTGCGGTAGACGCCGTTCTTGATCCGGAAGTCGATCGTGTCGGCCAGATTCGAGGTGCCGAGCTGTTCGGCGTCCGGAGGCTGCGTGAAGTACGAGACGGGCAGGCTGTACGAGTGGAGGGTCTGCGTGCCGAGCGGATCGGTGATCGCCTCCAGGGCCACGTGCGTACTGCTGCCCGAGTAGGTCGTCGCGAAGTACTGCGCCGGAGCGTCGGCGTCGTAGGTCTTTACGTTGCCGAGCGAGCGCGGGCTGGACCCGGTCTGCACCCCGCTGATCGAAACCGGATCACCTACCAGCGTGGGCGCCTTCGGGATGATGAAGATCCAGTTACCGGTCGGGGAGTCGAAGAAGTCGGCGGAGATGTAGATCGCTTCGTCGTCCACGCCCAGGTTCGGGAAGTCCAGGAAGTCGCCGTAGTTCGTGACGTTGAAGCGGTACTTGTGCCACGTCCCGTTCGGGTTGGGATCGTCCGAGACGGCCAGG